>JAHHTB010000129.1 GCA_020024855.1 Fusobacterium sp. | reverse complement strand
CCACTAACATATTCTTTTTTTTCTTCTTTTATATTATTTTTATCAAAAAAACACAATTGTTCTTTTAACCACTTTTCTCTTTTTTTTATTATCTTATCAATATATTCTTGAGAAGTATTTGGTGGAACAGTTAATATTATTTCTTTTGTTGGCTTAACTTTTATATTAATAGATTTTACTTCTTTTCTTATAATTGTAAGATTCATTTTAATATCCTCTCTTACTAAATCTTCTTATTCCTATACTAATTATATTTTCAATAATTTCATTAAGAGTATCAAATTTAACACCATAAAGATCCTCTAAATCCCATAATGTATCTTCTATAAATCCAGCTATTTCATTATGGATATCACTATTTGTTTCCCAATCTGGTTTCTTGGATATTTCTGTTAATTTCTCTACAACTTTTATAGCAAGTTGAGCTAATTCCTCTCCATTGTCAAGTACACTGCTAAACTCTGTAAAAATATTATCATAAAATATAGTTGCTAAAGGATTTTCTTTTAAGTTATTTGGATATTCTTTTTTTCTTTCATATGAATCTTCACCTTTCATCATTTTTTCTCTTATATCCTGCATATTTTTTAAATATTCTTCATCAGATAATCTTTTAGCTTCGTATTCTTCTATTGTTTTTTCTATTTTTTCAGATAAAGAATCATAAAAACTAGGATTATCTTCTCTTTTTTCTCTAATTACTTTTGTCGCAGCATTTTTTATAGTATCAGCCTTGGCTCTTGATCCAACTATTCTTTCTACTTCTTTTCCAAACTCTAAATCAAATATATTTACTACTTTTGATAATTGATTTACTTCTGATGAAGAAACATATTGATCTAGTAATTTCTGCATTTGTGGTTCAAACTCTCCAAAATCGATATCTTCAGAATATCTTATACGCACCATTTTTCTTAAATCATTATAAAATTTTAAAGTTTTTCTGTAGCTTTCTACTTTATCTTTAGTAAAAACCTCAAATATATATTCACTTGAAAAAGCTAATTTCAAAGTTTTTGAATACTGTTGTAGTAATTCATAAAATTTTTCTCTTTTTTCCTGAGAAGATAAAAATAAAATATACTCCTCCAAATCATTTTTATTTTTAATACTTTTAAAAAATTCTATTAAATGAGAATGATAAGTTTTTACTTTCGCCATTTCTGTTCTAATATCTATAACACTTCCTACTATATCTTCTAAATCATATCCAGCTAAACTTGCATATTCTGTTAAAGCCTTATCTAAATTTCCTAATAATCCTCTGTAATCAACTATATATCCATATTCTTTTCCTTCATACAGTCTATTAACTCTAGCTGTGGCTTGAAGTAATTGATGATCTTTTAATTCTTTATCAATATATAAAACAGTGGCTTTCGGAGCATCAAATCCTGTTAATAATTTATCTACTACTATCAAAATATCAATATCATCTGTTTTTATAAAATCTTCTTTTATTCTATCTTCATATTTTTTTAAATCTCCATATTCATCTTTTAATTTTTGTAAAAATCTAATAACATAGTCTTTATTCTCTCCGTTTACAGATTCATAACCTATTCTTGAGTCAGAATCAGAAATAACAACAACTGTTTTTAAAGAAGTATTTTCCTCAAATAGCTCTTGATATTTTACTGCTTCATATTTAGAGTTTGTGGCTAACATTCCTTTAAACTTTTGCCCATTGCATCTAAAATTATTATTAAAATGAGCTTCTATATCCAATGCTATTGCCAATAGTCTGTGTTCACTACTAGCTACCTTTTCAAATCTAGACCATTTATTTTTCAATTCTATCATTTGATCTTTGGTTAAGTTTTTAGTCATTAAATCAAATCTTTTATCTAGCCATCCATTATCTTTCACTTCTTGAGATATCATTCTTCCTTCATATAATAATGGTAAAATAGCTTTATCTTTTACCCCCTGTTCTAAAGTATATTTATCTATCATTTTGCCAAATACTTTTATAGAATTTTTTTCTGATTTCAATAATGGTGTTCCTGTAAAACCTATGAAACAAGCTTTTGAAAAAACATCTTTCATAAAATTATGAAGCATTCCGCCTTGAGTTCTATGAGCTTCATCTACCAACACAAATATATCAGAATCTTTTATTATTACATTATTAATAGATACAGTTTTAAATTTATTTATAATTGTTGTAATGATATCTTTATTCTCTCTTAATTTTTCAATTAAATCTCTTCCACTTTCAGCTTGCTCTGTTCCTTTCATTCCACTAGCTAGAAATACATTTTTAATTTGAATATCAAGTTCTGTACGGTCTGTTACTAGTATAATTTTTGAATTAGGAATAGATAATTTTAATATTCTTGCTAAAAATACCATAGTGAGAGATTTTCCACTTCCTTGAGTATGCCATATTAATCCACTTTTTCTTGCTCCATTTTCATTATATTCGTTTATTCTTTCTAATGTTTTTTTTATTGCAAAATATTGCTGGTATCTAATTATTTTTTTTATTCCATTATCAAATAATGTATAATTTCTTATAATTTCAATAGCTCTATCTAACTTTAATAGTGAATATATATCTTTATCTAATTTTGTAATTATTCTATCTGAAACTAATTTTTCTAAATCATTTGATAAGTTTTCTTCCTCTTTCCAAACTGACCAAAATTTTTCTGGAGTATTGACAGTAGCATATTTGACATCATTTTGGTTTCCAGCTATTACTATTTGAACAAACTTAAATAAATGCGGAATATCTATATTTCTCTGATTTCTTATCATTTGAGAAATTCCTTCTGTAACAGATTTTAAATTTGATTTTAATTCTATTACACAAAATGGAATTCCATTTATAAATAAAACTAAATCAGGTCTATCAAATTTTATTTGTTCTGTTTTTATTTTTCTTTCGACAGAAAATTCTTCAGTAAAATGGAATATATTATTTTCTATATTATCAAAATCTATATATTTTAAAGTATATGACTTTCTATCCCCATTAATATTTTCTGATAAACTAGTTCCATTCATTAATGTTTTATATATTTCTTCATTAGTATAAGCTAAACCACCTTCTAGATTTAAATCTAATCTTTTTATAGCTTCTTCAAGATTTTGATTAGAAAATTTATATTTTTTTCCTTTATACTCAAAAGAGTTAATTTTATCTAATTGTTCCTTTAAAATACCTCTTAATAATGTGTCACTATAATTTAATCTATATTTAGGAAAATTCTCCATTTCTTTTTCTGAAATAAATTTATATCCCATTTTTTTTAATAATTCTATTACTTTTTTTTGTATTTCTTTCTCATCTGTATTAGGTATATTTAAATTATCAATCATATTTTCTCCTTTCTCTATTAGTTAAAAATTCATCAAAAGAGCTAATCTGGATTAGCCCTTTGTAAAAATATTTAAACCAAATTTTCTTTCATCCACTCTCTAAGAGTAGGAAATTCTTTATATATATCTAAGTATTCAATCATATCTTTATTAGTTACAATAAATGTCTTTCTAACATCACACAAACGTTTATCATTTAGATTAAGCATCTCTATTGTTATTTTAGCTTTTTCATATTTTATTCCCTCAGTTGCTATTGGAATAATTTCTCCACTCATTATATCGTAAATTAAATATTCTCTTGGATCTTCTAAAGTTGGATTTATAAAATTATCATCCCAATTATTATCTTTGTATGAACCACAAGTTTTATTATTTTTACATCCCACTAAATAATTAGAATAACTATTCAATTCTTTAGGAAATTTATCTTTTGGTTTTATATGTTCTATTTGACTGTTATCTAGTGTTAATATTATCTCACAATAAGGACAATTATACCCTTGTTCTTCTTTAAACATATAACTTTTTAATTCTCTCTTTATGTCCGGATCATAAGCTTTCCAATTATTAGGCTTTTTCTTTTTTTTGAAGTCTTTAAAAAATTGAGGTTCTTCTTGTTTATTTACTTTAAACATTTTTTATCCCTCTCTTTCTTCTTTGAACCTCCATATTAATAAGCAATAAATCTTTATCAGTAGTCCCTAAAATATCTATCAATTTTTGATAATTTTCATTAAATTCTAGTGTATCATATTTATTTTCTCTTACTAATTCTTTAGTTTTTTCTAGTAAATTAAAAACATCTTCATTTCTAGTTGTTTTCATTCCCATAATATCTTCTAATACTCTATCTACTGGTTGTCCATAAGAACTATATAATTCATCTCCAGTCATAGGAAGTACTCTACCTTCACTATCTTTAGTAAGTACAATAATATTTTCCTTTGGTACACTTCCTAGTATATGAGGGGAGTGTGTAGCTATAATTATTTGATTATTTTTTCCAATTCTTTCATATACTTTAATTATTTTAGATTGCCATTTAGGATGTAATGATAACTCTGGTTCATCTATTAAGATAATGGAATTTTCAGGTTCTAACATCTTTATAGCTAAAGTTCTTAAAAAAAGTTGCTTTTCTCCCGATGATAGACCATTTATATCAAACTTATCTCCCGAAGAATTTGTAAATATTGGAGTAGAGGTTTCATCTTTAGAAACACCTTTTAATTTTACATCTATATCTAATATGTCAAATATTCCATTTATTTCATCACTAACTTTCTCTCTAACTTGTTTCATAGTTAAATCTTCTTCAGTATTAGCAACATAAGTAATTCTACTAGCTATGTATGATGGAATACTTCTTATAAGTTCATTATCGACAATATTTATTAACTTATAATCTGCCTTTAAATTTGTGATATTTACCTCTGATTTCTCAAACTTTATTTCTGAAGGAACATAGATTACTTTAGGATATATATTTTTACTTACTGATAAAATTAGTTGATATGATTCTATTTTTTCTTGAAACTTTAAGTAATTAAAAAATAAGTTGCTACGAGAATATATAATTGGCCATTTTTCTTTTAAACTCATACGTTCTCTTTCTATGATTCCATTCTCATCCCCTTCAAAATAGAACTCAACTCTATTTTCATCTGGACTTTGAATATACTTACCTAAACACCCTTTAATATTTTTTATAATATTTTCTAATAATGTAGTTTTTCCACTTCCATTACTTCCTGCTATCACTATTGTATTTAATACATTTCCATTATTATCAAAGTTTATTTTTATATCTTTTAATATTTTATCTTCTTTTATACTTACACTTTTTATTTTCATATTATTCTCCTACATTACTATCTTTCGAGTTTGAAACATAGTCCATTCCAGTTAATTGTGAATGTAAAAAATCATCATTAAGTAATTTTATAAATAACTCTTGAGATTTTTTAGTATCTAAAATGATTTTCTCATTTTTAGAATACTTAAAGCCTTTTATCATTTTATTTGTTTTAGTAAAAGTTATTATTTGTGAAATTGGCAATTTTAACACAGGTGATTCTTCTTTTATTCTCATTAGTTTTCTACTAAATGATAACTCTTGAACTCTCTCTTTTAAAACTTCTA
>JAHHTB010000128.1 GCA_020024855.1 Fusobacterium sp. | reverse complement strand
ATTATAAGCACTTGATATAGATTCAGTAACTGAGTTTGACATTACTTGCGTAACACCTATATAACAAATTATTGATGAAATTGCATATATAATAGCCAAAAGTTTAAAATTAAGTCTCTTTTTTATAACCCAAGGAGTTCCTCCTATATATCTTCCTACTCCAATTTTATCTCTATATATTACTGCAAGAGTTGACTCAATAAAAGATGTTGATGAACCTAAAAGAGCAACAAGCCACATCCAAAATAGTGATCCTGCTCCACCTATTGATACAGCTGCAACTACCCCAGCTATATTACCAGCCCCTACTCTACATGCAGTACCAAGAAAAAAAGTTTCAAGAGAGCTAATTCCTTGTTTATCTTTTTCTGATTTCCCTAAAATTCTTATAATATCTCCAAATAGTCTAAATTGCATAAATCTTGTTCTTAATGTAAAGTATATTGCTGTACCTATAAGCATTACAACAAGTATATTTTTCCCCCATAAAAAATTATTTACAAGATTTACTATATCTATTATTAACTTCCCTACAATATTCATAATTTCTCCTCCCTTAAAAGTTAATTCATGTCTATTATTTTAGCACATTTGTAATAAAAAATAAAGCTGTAATTTTTTTATTATAATTTTAACAAAAATATTTTTTTAATAAAAATAAAACCTGTCATCTTGAAATTTTTTAATTTACAAGTTTACAGGTTTTATTCTTAATTCTTTTATTTTAAAATTTTATTTTCCAAAATATTTAAAAAGATTTTCTTTTTCTGTTTCTAAATCTCTCATTAATCCTTCTATTATATCTTTTACAGATTCTCTTTTTGTTACCATACTTGCTACCTGTCCAGACATAACACTTCCTTCTTTTACATCTCCTTCAACAGCTGCAAGTCTTAATTTTCCTGTACCCATTTTTTCAAGTTCTTCAACTGTTGCACCATGTTTTTCCATTTCAAGCATCTCTTTAGCTAACTTATTATTTATAACTCTTACAGGATGTCCTGTATAATTTCCTGTTGCTACAGTTGATCTATCCTTTGCTTTTATTATCGCTTCTTTATAATTATCATGAACTGTACATTCATCAGCTACTAAGAATTTTGTTCCAACCTGAACTCCTTCTGCACCAAGTGCAAAAGCTGCTAGGAATTGTTTTCCTCCACCTATTCCTCCTGCTGCTATAACAGGAATTGAAACTACTTCTGCTATTTGAGGAACTAAAGCCATTGTTGTAATTTCTCCAATATGCCCTCCTGCTTCCATTCCCTCTGCAACAACTGCATCTGCTCCAATTTTTTCCATTCTTTTAGCTAGTGCCACTGAAGCTACAACAGGAATTACTTTTATTCCTGCTGATTTTAACTTTTCCATATAGATTCCTGGATTTCCTGCTCCAGTTGTGACAACTTTTACTCCTTCTTCAATACAAACATCTATTTGATCTTCTATATTGGGCATCATAAGCATTAAATTTACACCAAATGGATTTGTTGTAATTTCTTTGGCTTTTTTTATTTCATTTCTTAAAATATCAATAGGCATTCCTCCACCTGCAATTATTCCAAGCCCTCCCTCTTTAGAAACATGACCTGCAAGATTTCCATTTGCTATCCAAGCCATTGCTCCTTGAAGTATTGGATATTTTATTCCTAAAAGTTCACATACTCTATTATTTTTCATAAATCCTCCTAATTAAATATATTTAATCCTTTTCTATTTTTCTCTTGAAATATTATACTTTTTTTTTTTAAATTATTCAACTTTATTAATCTTTTTTCATTGCTGGATAGTAAGTTGCTATATAATTATCTGTTATTTTTTTAGGTCTTAGTATTTTTCTCTCATCTAAAAATTTATAAAGTATTTCTTCTGAAAAATTAAGTATCAAATTTTTTGGATAATCTATTTCCTCTGCTATCTCTCTTGCAAGTGGAGTATGACCTATCTGAGTACAATAATGTGAATCTGAATTTATACAAATAAAACAACCAAATTCTTTTGCATACTTTGCAAGTTCTCTACAAGTTTTTTCAGAACCTATTCTTGTTCCATTAAGAGAGCTATTATTTAATTCAATAGCAATATTACATTCTTTTGCTGTTTTTGCTACTTTTCTATAATCAATTGGAAATTCTGGATTTCCCAAATGAACTAATATATCTACTTTTTGAGTTTTCATAAGATTTATAACAGCCTTTGTATTTTTTTCTTTATCTTTATTTTTATAGTAAAGATGATTCCCATGAAAACCTGCAAGTATTATTTCCATCTGTTCATATATCTTTTGATTTATATCAAGTTCTCCATTTTCTCCCACTATATTTGCCTCAACACCTTTTAAAATTCTCACACCATTAATATAATCTGGAACTATTCTCACATTTAAAAGATGCCACCAATGAGGAGTGTCTTCTAAAGCTGGTCCATGATTTGTTATTGCTATAACTTTCATTCCTATCTCTGCTGCATATTCTGCATTTTCTTTAATTGTACTAAAAACATGAGGATTTGTATTGCTATGTACATGTAAATCAATTTTATAATCCATCTTTTACTCCTTTTTATATACTTAAATTTTATTTTTCAAAAATATTATATCATATTTTTTTCATCTAAATGATTATAAATAGTGTTTTATCACTTTTTTATTTCTCTTCTATCAAAGAAAATTTTTAAAAAAATACTTTTTATGATAAAATGTTTTTTGATAAATAAATTTTTTAAGGAGTGATAAATGGCAAAATTTGATGAGATATATAAAAATATTGTTGAAACAATAAACGAAAAAGGAATCTGGAGCGAGGGGAGTGTACGTACAAAATATGCTGATGGTACTCCTGCTCATTATAAAAGTTACATAGGATATCAATTTAGGCTTGATAATTCAACTGATGAAGCTCATCTCATTACTACTAGATTTGCACCAAGTAAATCTCCTATAAGAGAACTTTATTGGATATGGATTATGCAATCTAATAATGTTGATGAACTTAATAAATTAAAATGTAAATTCTGGGACGAATGGAAAATGGAAGATGGTACAATTGGAAAAGCATATGGATACCAAATTGCTAAAAAAACTTTTGGATATAAAAGTCAGCTTGATTATGTTATTGAGGAACTTAAAAAAAATCCAAATAGCCGTAGAATTATGACAGAGCTTTGGATTCCAGAAGAACTTCATGAAATGGCTCTTACACCTTGTGTACATCTTACTCAATGGTCTGTAATCAATGGAAAACTTTATCTTGAAGTAAGACAAAGAAGTTGTGATGTGGCTCTTGGACTTGTGGCAAATGTTTTCCAATATTCTGTACTCCATAAACTTGTTGCTATGGAATGTAATTTACAACCTGCTGAAATTATTTGGAATATTCATAATGTTCATATTTATGATAGACATATGCCTGAACTTTTAGAGCAAGTAAAAAGAACTCCTTTCAATGGAGCTACTATAAAAATTGATAATTTTAAATCTATATATGATTTTAAACCTGATGATGTTATCTTAGAAAACTATCAACATGGAGAAAAAATAAACTATGAGGTGGCTATATAATGAATAAACCTGAATTAAATATGATTGTTTGTGTAGGAAAAGATAATCTTATAGGAGATAAAACTCCTGTTGGAAATGGTTTACTTTGGCATTCATTAGAAGAGCTTACTTATTATAAATCAAAAACTATTGGAAACATTGTTCTTTTTGGAAAAAATACTGCTAAATATGTTCCTTTAAATCTAATGAAAAAAAATAGAGAAGTTATCATTCTTAGTGCTGATACAAAACTTGAGGATATTATTAAAAAGTATGAAAATAGTGAAAAAAATATTTTTATTTGTGGTGGGTATACTATTTATAAATACTATCTTGATAATTATGAAATGGACAATATCTATATTTCAAAATTAAAACCTCATGTTAAAGTTAATGAAGCAAAAAATCCTCTTTACTTTCCAAATGTTGAAAAATATGGATATAAACTTGTGTCTGAAACAGAATACAATGATTTTATAGCTTGTGTTTATAAAAAATAAAATTATGAAAATGAAAATAGATTATAATAATTTATTTTCATTTTTTTTTATTTTTTACAAAAAAATAAAAAATGCTTAGAAACTTCCTATCCTCCCAGAGGGCTGCCCCCCAAGTACTTTCAGCGTTTACAGGCTTAACTTCTAGGTTCGAAATGTAACTAGGTGTACCCCTGTAGCTATTGTTTCTAAGCAAAATAATGATATCATATTCTTTTTTATTTGTCAAATTTTTTTATTTATTTTTCTCTAGTTTTTTCTATTACAAGTTTTATCTTACTCATAATATGTTTATATGATGTTTCTTTTAAATGAGGAAGAACACAGTCCGAACAATCTTTTATTCCTCTTTCTGTATATTTAAAATTTCCTCCACACTCTTTTCCTAACATATAAAGAGGGCAATAACAAAACATACAACTAAAATTTTCTTCCGGATTTTCTATTTTATGGCAAGGAAAATATTCACATTCTCTATTTTGATTAAATTTATAATGCTCCATTATTTCTCCTTAAATTTAATATTTACTAACACCCAAAAGTTTTCCATTTTCATTATATTTTTCCCATTTACCAACTGGAACTCCGTTTTTTATTTTTCCTAAAATTCTAGGTTTTCCATTTGGATAATATATTGCATATTTTCCATTGTCTATTCCCTCTTTATAATATGTTTCTAAAACCTTTTTCCCATTTTCACTATAAAGAATATATTTTCCATGGAGCATACCATCTTTCCAATTTTCAATAGATTTCATTTTACCATTATCATAAAAAGCTATCCATTTTCCATCTGGCTTTCCCTTTTCATAATATTCTCTATCTTTTCCATCTATTACCATTCCTGTTAAAGGTTCATTTCCTACAAGAGAAATAGTTATATCTCCAACATCTTTTATTTGATATTTTGAGACTTTTTGAAATTTTCCAAAACTTAATACACTTAGAATTAAAAATATAATAACAACATATTTTTTTCTCATTATTGCTCCTTGTTATTTCCTACACAACTATCTGCACTAAAAGTTTCAGTATCTTTTTCAACTGCTACAACCCTCATATCAACTTTTTCTTTTACAAAATACTTATCATATATATGAAGACAAACAAATGAACCTATAAGAAAAATAAATGACACTAATACACTTAATTTTTCCTCTGCTCCCATTTTTTTACTTATAAAAAATCCAATTATCATCATTAATATAGGAAGAATATAAACTATAAATCCTATTTTCAACATTTTTATATCTTCTAATTCAAATGTTACTATATCTCCTATTTCTACATTTCCATCGTAAGTTATCTCTAATTCTCTAGCAAGTTTATTTGCTTCTCCACACCCAGAACAATGTGCACAAGAACTCTCTTTAAACATTCTTAATTTTACTTTATTTCCATTTATTCCTATCACTTTTCCATTACTTGTCATCTTTACATCTTCTCCTTAAAAATATATTCATTTTACC
>JAHHTB010000127.1 GCA_020024855.1 Fusobacterium sp. | reverse complement strand
TTTAAGAGATAGCCAAAAAATTATTATAAGAAAAGCTAATGAAAATGATGCAAAAAATTTTTTAGAATATTTTAATATTGTTGGAGGAGAAACAGATTTTCTTGGTTTTGGTATTGAAGGTCCAAAAATAACTTTAGATGAACAAAAAGAAATTTTAAAAAATTCAACAGAAAAGAATTTTTTTCTTATAGCTGAATTAGAAGGAAAAATAATTGGAAGTTGTTCTATAAGTACAAATGAAAAAAGAATTCGTTCTATTTATTTTGGAGAATTAGGTATAGTGGTATTAAAAAAATATTGGGGTTTAAAAGTAGGAGATTATCTTATTAAAACAGCAATATTATTATCTAAAAAAGGTGGACTTAGAAAAATAAATCTTGATACAAGAATAGATAATATTAAAGCAATAAATTTTTATAAAAAAATAGGTTTTAAAGAAGAAGGAATAATAACAAGAGGAACATTTATAAATGATAAATTTTTTGATTTACTTATAATGGGATTGGAAATCAATTAAATGAAAGCTAATTCTTTTGTTATAAATAATAGAGACTATTAAAATATAAAGTTATTTTTATACTTTAAAATAAAAAAGATTTAAAAAATTTTTGCTTCCCTATTGATTATTTTCAATTTATGGGCTATATACAATATTAGATAGAGAAACTTCTACAAAATATTAATACGGAGGGAAGCACTATGAAAAACTATACTACAGACAAAATTAGAAACGTCAGCTTTTTAGGTCACAGAGGTTCAGGTAAAACGTCTTTGGTTGAAGCTCTTTTATTTGCAGCAAATGTTACAAGTAAAATGGGAAGTATAGAAAAGGGCAACACTGTATCTGATTATGATGAGGAAGAAATAAATAGAAAATTTTCAATAAATACATCTGTTATTTCCTTAGATTATCAAGAAAAGATATTTAATATTTTAGACACACCTGGATACTTTGACTTTTCTGGTGAAGTTATATCTGCACTTGCAGTTACAGGGGGAGCAGTTATAGTTCTTGATGCAAGTTCAGGGGTAGAAGTGGGAACAGAAAAAGCATGGAGAATGCTTGAAGAAAGAAAATTACCAAGAATTATATTTATAAATAAAATGGATAAGGGAGCTATAAATTACAAAAAAATTCTTCTTGATATGAAAGAAAAATTTGGTAAGAAAATAGCACCTTTCTGTATTCCTATTGGTGAGGGAGAAAACTTTGAAGGATTTATAAATGTTATAGAAAAAAAATGTAGAGTATTTAATGGAGAATGTTGTGTTGATAAAGAACTTGTTCCACATGAAGATTTTGAAGATGTAAGAAATTTACTTCTTGAGGCTGTGGCTGAAACAAGTGAAGAAGCTATGGAAAAATTCTTTAATGGAGAAGATTTTACAGAGGAAGAAATAAAAGCAGGACTTCGTAAAGGAGTTATAAATGGAGATGTTGTACCTGTTCTTGTTGGTTCAGCAGAAAATTCAATTGGTGTTCATACATTATTTGATATGATGTTTAACTATATGCCTACTCCAGAAGAAGCAAGAGGTGGAGTAATATATGGTAAGAATCCAGATACTCAAGAAAAAATAGAAAGAAGAGTAAGTGTTAGCGAACCATTTTCAGCTTTTGTGTTTAAAACAATAGTTGACCCATTTATTGGAAAAATATCTTTATTTAGAGTAGTTTCTGGAAGTCTTACTAAAGATATGGAAGTTTTAAATGCTACTCAAGGAAGAAAAGAGAGAATAGCAAATTTATATTTTGTAAGAGGAATTAAACAAAGAGATACAGATAGAGTTGTGGCTGGGGATATAGCAGCAACAACAAAAATTCAAGATTTAAAAACTGGAGATACAATTTGTGATAAGAATAACCCAATAGTATTTAAAAAAGTGCCATTCCCTAAAGCATGTTTATATATGAATATCATACCAGTTAAAAAATCTGATGATGATAAGATAAGTACAGCCATTCAAAAACTAATAGAAGAAGATCCAAGTCTTGATGTAAAAAGAAATTCTGAAACAAAAGAACTTTTAATTGGTGGACAAGGTAAAAAACACTTAGAAATAGTTGTTTCAAAATTATATAATAAATTCCAAGTGCAAGCTACATTAAGCACACCAAAAATAGCATACAGAGAAACAATAAGAAAAGAAGTTTCTGTTCAAGGAAAACATAAAAAACAATCTGGTGGAGCTGGACAATATGGAGATGTATTTATCAAATTTGAGCCTTTATATGATAAAGAGTATGAATTTGTAGATAATATTAAAGGTGGAGTTGTTCCAAGACAATATCTTCCAGCTGTTGAAAAAGGACTTCATGAAGCTGCTAAAAAAGGTTTCCTTGCTGGATACCCTGTTATTAATTTTAAGGCAACTTTATATGATGGTTCTTATCACCCAGTTGACTCTAATGAACTTTCATTTAAACAAGCTGCAATTTTAGCCTTTAGAAAAGCAATGGAACAAGCAGCATCTGTAATTCTTGAGCCTGTTGTTAAAATGGAAATAGTTGTCCCTGAAGAATATACAGGTGATATTATGGGAGATATGAATAAGAGAAGAGGAAAAATCTTAGGAATGGACCCAATGGATTACAATGAACAAAAAATAACTGTTGAAGTTCCTCATAAAGAGGTGCTTGGATATGCAACAGATTTAAAATCTCTTACTCAAGGTAGAGGAAGATTTGAATTTGAATTTGTAAGATATGATTATGCTCCTGATGAAGTGGCAGCTAAAATAATTGCTGAAGCAAAAGCAACTGAATAATGTAGGATAGTTTTCAAAGCCTCAATGTAAAAGTTGGGGCTTTTTAATTTGACAAAGAAAATTATATAATTTAAAATGTATTTTAGAAAATTATTATAAAGGAGAAAAGAGAAAATGAATTTTTTAACAATGGATATAAATATTGCATACAGCATGATAAATATGAAATTAAGAGATTTTTATTCATCACTTGATAATCTGTGTGATGATATGGATATATCTAAAAGTGAACTTGTAGAACGTTTTGAAAAAAATGGATATATTTATAGTGAAAATACAAATCAATTTATTCAAAAATAAAAATGCTAAAAGGATTAACTTTTAGCATTTTTTCTTATATAATAAATAATTTTTTATTCAATACGATATCTATAGTAAGGTTGTGTATGAAAAACAAAATTAGCATCTAATTCTCTCAACTTATTACAATACTCATCAAGAGTTTTTTTGTATTCGGCTTTTATTAAAGCTTTTTCTTTTTCACTCTTAGTATGTTCTAATTTTTTCAATGTTTTATAATAGTGGTCTGATAATTCATCGTTCACTTTTTTATATTTTTTTCTTTCTGGAACCTCAACATTATTTCTGTAAATATCAAAAGGTAATGATACTACATCTAGAATAGTAGAAGCAGTATAGTCGGCAACAACATAAGGAATACCGATAATTGACATAGTGAAAAGAGTGTATGACATTCTTTGAGTTTCTGAATTTGGCTTACTAAAAGTTGGGAAGTATGGCATTTCTTCATATCTACCAACTTCATTTTTGGAATCATAAAATTCACGTTTTTCAAGAGAATTACAACCAACTAAAAGTGATAAAAGCATTAAACAGATAAAAATAAAAAAGCACTTTTTTTTCATAAAATCTCCTAGTATAAATTGATTTATAACATTTTACTTTTAGTTAAATTATTTATTTTAGTTTATTTTATTTCAAAATCTGTATATTTATATAAAATATCTAAAACTTTTTCTAGTATTCTAACTTCATTATCAGTAAATCTTGAATAAATTCCACTATCAATATCAAGAACACCATATTTTTTACCATCTTTAATAAGAGGAATAACTACTTCTGATTTTGATCTAATATCACAGGCAATATGCCCAGGAAATTGACAAACATTATCTACAACTAAAGTTTCTCCTTTTTCAAAAGATGTTCCACATACACCTTTTCCAATTTCAATTCTTGTTGTTGCAGGCATTCCACAAAATGGACCAAGTACAAGTTGATTATTTTTTAAAAGATAAAAACCACTCCAGTTTACATTATCAAAAAAAGCAGAAATAAAAGCAGCTGTATTAGCAAGGTTTGCTATGAAGTCATTTTCTTTAGAAAGGTATCTTTCTAAATCGTCAAAAAATATTTTCGTTTTACTGTCAAAATCTAAATTATTATAAGTATTAATATCAAAAGCCATAGTTTCCCCCTTATATTATAAAAATTTTAAAAAAACTTTTCTCTATTATACAAGATTTTTTCTATAAAAAAAAGTAATTTATTAAAAAAAATAGCACGAATTATTTATCGTGCTATCTCCTATAACATTTTATTTTTAGAAAGTAAATATGTGATAATAATACTTAATAAAATTGAAATCAAAATGACTGCAATAAAACCAAATGGATTTTCAGCAAAAGGAACTGCAACGTTCATTCCCCAAATTCCAGAAATAATAGTTGGAATAGCTAGGACAACTGTTATAGAAGTAAGTCTTTTCATAACGTTGTTTAGGTTGTTTGACATTACAGTTGAAAAAGCATCTCTTGTTCCACTTAAAATACTTGAGTAGATACTAGCCATTTCAATAGCCTGTTTTGTATCAATGATTACGTCATCAAGTAAGTCCAAATCATCTGGATATTTTTTAACAAGTTGCATTCTCATGATTTTATCAAGAACGGCTTCATTTGATTTAAGAGAAGTTGTAAAGTAAACCAAACTTTTCTCAAGTTCAAGAAGAAGCATTAACTCTTCATTTTCTAGATATTTTTTTAAACGATTTTCAACTACATCACTAACACGACCTATTTGTCTTAGATAATATAGATAGTATGATGTATTTCTAAAAAGAAGTTGAAGTATAAATCTTGTTTTTTTGTAAGTAAAAAATCCTTTTATTCTTCCTTTTACAAATTCATCAATAAGAGGAAATTTCTCTGTTGTAACTGTTATTATATTATCTTTTAAAACTATAATACCAAGGGGTATTGTAGTGAATGAGCATTTATCTTTTTCACTATGAATAGGAACGTCAATAATTATAAGTAAAATATCTCCATCTATTTCCAAACGAGATTTTTCTTCTTCGTCTAGGGCTGCTTTTAAGTGTTCAACAGGAATATCAAAAGCCTCTTGTATAGCTGAAATATCTTCATCAGCAGGGTCTGTAAGATTAATCCATGTATTTTTTTCTCTAAATATTGAAACGTCTTTTACTACTTCTTCATTATCTTTAAAATAGATACTTTCCAATTTATCCATAGAATTAGTTTTAAAAACTTGAATCATTTATCCACCTTCCATTTTAGGCTTTTTATCATGGAAAGGTGATAAAAAGTCCTATATATTTAATTTTTTAGTTTCTTTTAGTGAAATATTCCACGAGGAATATGTGTCCATCTAAAAACCACCTCATTCTTATATTTGTACTACCTTATTATTTTACATTAAATCATTATAAAAGTAAATATAATAATGGAATTTGATACCTTATTATAAAGGCTTTAAATTTTTAAGAAAAGAATTGACAGAAATAAATATTTTTTATATGATATAAAAAAATCTATTGTTTTAGTTCAAAGTATCATTAAAAAAGTGAGAAATAGAAGTTTAAACAATAGATT
>JAHHTB010000126.1 GCA_020024855.1 Fusobacterium sp. | reverse complement strand
TGATTTTCTGGATTTGTCCACTTAGAATTTTCATCTTCTTCTTTTGGTCTTACATCTAGAGCCTCTTTTTCAACTCTAATTGTTACATCAAATCCAAGTCCCTCATCAATAATTTCTTCTGGAACGAATAATCCATTTTTAATAAATGCAGTGTTATAGAATTTCTTATCTTCATTTATTCCTGTATTTTCAAATGTACTATTAGCTTTGAAAGTTATATTTAATACAGCTCTTTCCTTTCCTTCTAATGGAGTTGGTAATAAATATTCTAATTTTTTATTACTATTAATTACTGATTCAGGTATAATTCCTATCTCTTTATATGAAGTTTCTGATTTTTCTTTGAAGATTTTTAAAGTCATGCTCTCAACTTTTGCAAATTTTAACATATAACTTAGATCATCTTCTATTTTAATATCACTTACATTCTGAGCTGAATAGTTTTCAATCTCTATATCATACCAGAATTTTTCAGTAGGATATATCAATCTATCTCCACTTTCATCTAAAGATGTCTTTTTAGATTTTAATAGTGATTCAAGATGAGGTCCTTTAGTATATGGATTTTTATCGTCATTATTATCTGAATTAGGTTTTACTAATGCTTTATTTTCTAAATAATGAGGATATTTTATATCCTTAATCTCAGATTCATTTTTAACTTTTACATCAAAAGTAACTGTTACATAATCTTTAGGCTCTATTCTCTCAATAATTGCATAGATTCTATTAGCATCTGGTTTTACATCTTCTGGTTTAATTTCCTCTCTTGAAATTTCTTTTAATGGTTTGTAAAGTTTAACTTTTTCTCCTTTACTATTAACTACCTTGAAACTTCCCTCTATAAAATCAGCTACCTTATAAACTTCTTTCCATCTCTCTGTATCTTCTACAAATAATGGACTCCATGCAACATTATCTCCACTATTGTAAATTCTAATAAAGTATCTTACTCTATCTCCCGGTAAAACTACTACACTTCTATCTCCATTTTCTGTACTATGGTCTTTAAAAGCAAAGTAATCTTCTAGTGGTTTAGAGTAATCTATATTTCCATTTTCATCTGGTCTATATGCTTCATAGTCCTTACTTGCCTCTACTTTTACATTACTTTGAACTAAAATTGGTGGTTCTGGGTCATGTATCTCTTGACTTACTCCACTTTCTGTTATAGTTACACTATTTGGAAGTTCTGTATTTTGTTTTACTTCAACAGGATTATTTATTACAATATCAAATTCAATCTCTAAATATTTTTTATCAAATTTAGCTATCTCTGCTTTGATATTTGTTTCTGTAACTGTAAATTTGACATTGTCATCTTTTCCACTTACATTTTCTAATCCCTCTATAACTCTTATACTTCCCTTATCAAGTTTAGCTACATTTTTTCCATTTGGAGAAAGTGTATTAGTTAAATCATCTTCAACTACAACATCACTTATTATACCTTGTGTTGCATTTGTAAATTTAAGTGTGTATGTTACTCTTTCACCAGAAATAACCTCTCTATCTTCACCTTGCTCTTTAGATACTTTTATTCCTGTTACATTTTTCATATGAACCTTGTATTCTTCAACTTCTCCACTTCTTGCATAACCAGTGGCATTCATAATCTCATCTTTATCAGCTGAATATCTAACTCTTAAATATCTAAAGTCTAATGGATCATCTTTTCTTAATAATCTAGGAGCTATTAAAGCTTTTTCTAAATCATTAGGATCAATAGTTAACTCTTGTTCTTGTTGTGTAACCTTATGTACATCACCTATTCTTACCCAATCAAAGTTATCTTTTCCTCTATTATTTCCTGTTAACCAGAAACTAATATATCCTTCTTGAGAAGTTTTAACTTTTATTTTGTTTTCTTGTCCTCTTGTTATTTGGACAATTTTTTCCTCTGCATTATCTTCATCAACTTTTGGTTCTTCTCCATTTACAAGAATAATTCCATCAGTATCATCATCAAGTTTTATTTCATTTTCAATAGAGATCTTATCACCAAGTTTATAAAGTTTTGAAACTATCTTAGTTTTTGGATCTATTATTCCTGCTCTAAAATGAATTACTGTATCTTCTGAATCTTTGTTAGAGTAATCTCTTTCCATTAATCCATGTGATACCCTTCTTCCTTTTACTTGATTTTCATCATCAAAGTCTGGAATATATTGTCCTGCTATTAATCTATCTTTTACTTTAAATTCCTCTTTTTCATAAAGTTTATAGTCATTTCTATTAACTTTATTTTCTTTATTACTACTTTCAGTAACTTTCATTCTAAATTTAAAGCTCATAGCACTATTTTCTTTTAAGTTTTCAAAGTATACTTTGTATCTTGTAATATCTCCATAGCTTCTTTCCATTTCAATACTACTGATATTTCCAGTATCTTTTGTTAACATTTCAAAGTAATTATTTCCATACTCTTCAATTTTATCAAATAAAACTTCTCCTAATCTTGTTTCAAAATAGATGTATTTACTTTGAACAGCATTTGTTTTATTAATAATAGTTACTGTATGCTCTACTGTTTCTCCCGGAACAATATTTCTATCACGTTCTCCAACCAATTTATTTTCAGATGTCATAAATCCTAAATCAACTGGATAGTAATCTTCATCTTTTTCCATTCCAAACACAGCATCTAGTCCCTGTCTTATTACAACTTTATGCTCTTCAATCTCTCCTGTTACAGCCATTTTTTCTTCAAGCTCATTTTTATCAGCAGAAATTCTAATAATAAATGCTTTTTCAAGTTCATTCTTATTTGCTTCCACTAAATATTCTGGAAGAATAAACTCTACATCACTATCACCATTTAAAACTAATTTAGTTGGTGTTGTTATTTGAGTATCCTTATCTCTAAATTCTAGTCTATCACTGTTATCTATTGAAGTATCTTTTATTTCTGTAACCCAAGCTGAAATAAATCCATTTCCTTTAGCTTTAATTTTTATTTTATTATTTAAGCCATCATATAGGATATTATTTTCTAAATTATCCTTATCAAAAATTACACCATCATTATCATCTGATATTTTTGGTTTATCTTCCTCTTTAACTTCTTTTCCTAAGAATAATCCATTATCACCTTTTGTTAGGTAATGTCTTGTAGATTTATCATCTTTATCAACTTCAACAAGATTTCCAGCATAATCTCTATTCATTAAAGTTAAGCTTACTCTGTTGTCCTCATTATAAGGTTTAAATTCAGGAATATGATTTTCATAAATTAATCTATCTTTTAAATGGAATTTATAATCAGAAGTTTCGTTTCCTTTTTTCACTCCTTCTTTTAAATTCTCCTCTGTAACCTTGAATCTTAAAGTTAATGTTCTATATGAAGAACTTGGAACATGTGGAACAAGGATTGTATATTTATATCCATCAACAGGTAAAATTATTCTTTCACTGTGATGTCCATATACTTCTGACTTACCTTGAACCTCTCCTTTTCCTACTTTCTCCTCTACTAACTCTACAAATTCTCCAGCTATGTTACTATTGTAGACTAACCATAAATCTCTCTGAACACTATTTGTTTTATTTAAAATAGTAATCTTATGCTCTATTATCTCTTTTGGAGAGATGTTTCCATCTTTATCTCCATAAACTGCTATATTAGGCATTCCATTTTCTTCAGAATTATAGTTATAAATTATTCCTAAATCTTCTGGCTTATAATCTTTTTCTGTTTCATCTTTACTACCAAATTTAACTGTTACACCAGAAATAATTGTTACTTTGTAGTCTTCCACTTCCCCAGCAGTTGCCATTCCAGTAGGATTTTCTACCTCTTTTTCACTAATAGGGCTGTATCTTACTCTTATAATTCTATCTTCTGGCATAGCTTTATCCTTTAATTCCTCTCCCAAGTCAAATGAAATATGCACACCATTTGGATAATCTTTTATATCGTCACTTTTTATTTTTAAAGTGTTTCCTTTTTCAGCAAAAGTATTTATATCTCCTTCTGGAGTTAATCTAATATTTAATTTCTTAGAATTTTTCCAATCTTTTGCATCTTTATCACTTAACCAAACAGAAATATATCCAGAGTGTGTAGGTTTTACTACTATCTCATTTGTTAAGTTGTTATAAAGGATATTTGTTTTATTTCCTTGTTCATCAACATTAGTACTGAACTCTACACCATCATTATCATCTGAACTATTTGGTCCATCTTCTGCTGTTATTATATTTCCTAGTATTGCTGGGTGTGTCCAAATTGCTCTTGTCATTCCTGATGTAATATAGTGTCTTGCATCTGTTGTTACATCATAACTTCCTACAAAATTATTTCCATAATCTTGTTCCATTACTTGGATATTTATTCTCTTTCCATAATCTTGAGTATCTGGTTCTACACCATTAAATACTATTCTATCTTCTATTACGGATTTTTGAATTTCTCCTAGTTTTCTAAAAGATTCTCCATCTATTCTTAGTTTTATTTTTAATGTAATATCTTTTCTTGGAGCTATCTCTTTTATTTTTACTCTGTATGAATATTTATTTGTTTCATCTAAAGTTAGTAAGTTTGATTTTCCATTTTCAATACTTTCTATACTTCCATTTTCTTTTGGAGTTACAACTTCATAAACTACCTTATCATCATTTAATAATAAATTCAATAAGTTACTATTTAGATAGAACTCTTTATCTCTTTGCTCTGTGTTAGTTAAGTTTCTAACTGTTATTGTATGTTCTACAACTTCATTTGGTGCAAAGTATCCATCTCTATCTCCTAAAGATTTTTCTTTATGTTCTTCACAAGGTATTCCTAAATCTTCTAGTCTATACTCTGTTGTATCTTCAAATGTTCCAAATTTAATATCCATTCCATCTTTAATAACTACTTTATAATCTTCTACTTCTCCAGTTTTTGCCATTCCAGTAGATTTTAATATATCCTCTTCATCTAGAGCAAATCTGACTCTTAATACTCTTTCTTCCTCTTTTAATTCAGGATTTAATTCTAATTTTGGTAAAATAAATTTAACTCTATTTTTTCCTGATTTTATCTTATATCCTCTTACTTTATCTTTTGCTGGTTCTTCACCATCAACAAGAATTGGAAGATTTATAGAGTCTTTCCAGTCTTTTGCTTCTTTATTACTTAACCAAAGAGTTATATATCCACCGATTTCACTGTTAGTAGAAATATCTAAAGCATTTTCCAAATCATTAAATAATATATTTTTATTATCATTTGATCTAGTTAGTTCTAACTTATCAAATTCTACACTATCATTATCATCTGATATTTGTGGTTTATCCTCTTTTGATATTTTTTCCCCTAAGTATGCAGGTTTGCTTCCATTTTCTTTTGAAATTATATAATGTCTTGCTACATCTTCAGAATCTACTTCTATAAATCCTTCTCCAGCTTCTCCATAATCACTTTCCATTTTAACTAAACTTACTTGATTATTACTATCAAATTCAGCGTATTCTGGTAGGCTTTCCTCATCTATTGTAACTACCCTGTCTTTTATATAGAATTTATATTTATCATTATCAAGATTTTCTTTAGTTACTTTAAAACGAGCTTTTATAGTTCTATATCCTACTTCATCTTTTGTTGTAGCTTTAATATCTTTTACTCTTATTACATAATTTGTTAAGCCAT
>JAHHTB010000125.1 GCA_020024855.1 Fusobacterium sp. | reverse complement strand
GTTCTTGTATGATAGAAAGAGTTATTTTAAAAGAAAAAAATTTAGAAAGGCAACCTAATAAAAAAATAGAAGAAAATCTTTATAGAAAAATTGTAAAGGAATTTAAAATTGTAGAGGAAACTTTTGGGATAGAAATTCCAGAGATAGAATATAGAGATATTTTTGATTTATTTAAAATTCATTTTGATACACAAGAACATTAAAATTTAAGTGTATTAATTTTAGGAAAAAAGAGAGTTATTGGACTCTCTTTTTTTAATACAGATAAAAATACAGTTAAAAAACTATTTGATATGATTTATTAAGTTATGATAGAGATATCATTTTCTTTAAATACACAAAATTGGCATAATTTTTGCTTGCATATGGAGTATAAAAGAAAAAGAAGGGGGATTAATAATGGTAGGAATAATACTAATAACACATGGAAGTTTTTCAACAGAGATACTAAAAAGTGTAGAGTTAGTTGTAGGACCGTGTGATGAAATTAAGTATATTACTCTTCAGCGTGAAGAAAATGTTGAAGATAAAAATGAACTGTTTAAAAAATATTTAAAGGAAACAGATAAAGGAGAAGGAGTATTAGTACTTGTTGATTTATTAGGGGGTTCACCTTGCAATATAGCAAGTCTAAATATCAGAGATTTTAATTATAAAACTTTAACAGGATTAAATTTTCCAATGTTATTAGAAGCCATTAGTTCAAGAGAAGAGGTTAATTTAGAAGAGTTGACGAAATTATGTTATGAAGCAGGAAAAGATGGCATAAAAAATATAAATGAACTTCTAAAATGAGAGGTAATGTTATGAAAAAAATAAAAATTTGTAGATGTGATGATAGATTAATACATGGACAAGTTAATTATAAATGGTTGGAGTATTATAGAGTAAAAAAAATAATAATTATAAATAAAAAAATAGCAAATGATGTTATAGAAAAGGGAATCATAAGATTAGCTACTCCTAAAAATATTGATTTAGAAATTATAGATGAACAGGAACTTTTAAAAAATGATGATTTCTTTGATGAAGAAAGTTTGGTTCTAGTCAAAGAATTGAAAACAATAGAATTTTTATTAGAAAATTCTATAGAAATAGAAATTTTAAATATTGGACGAATTCCAACAGGAATAGGAAGAACTATATTTAAAAATAATATTTATCTTTCAGAAGAAGAGAAAATTATATTAGAAAGAATAAGACAAACTGAAACAAAGATAATATGCAATTCTACTCCAGAAGAAGAGGAGGAGTTACTATAATGGAAAATCAATTATGGGGAATAATATTATGTCATGGAAATTGGGGAAAAGAATTGATAGAAGATGTAAAAAAGTTATTTGGATTAAAGAACAAATTCTTCGTATTTTCTTTATTGCCTAATATGTCAGTGGAAGACTATAGAAAGGAAATAGAAAAAATATTAAAAATTGCACCTTCAAAAACAATATTAATTTCAGATTTATATGGAGGGACAACATCAAATACAGCTATTTATTTAGGACTGAAGTATAATTTCAATGCTATAAGTGGATTAAATCTTCCGTTAATTTTAGAAATAGATAAAGAGGAGAAAATAGAAAAAGTTTTAGAAAATCTCTTTTTTAAAGAGAATAAAAATATAAATTGTATAAATTTAATAGCAGAGTTTAAAAAAATGTAGAATAAGGGAGGAAGGGAAAATGGCAGAAATTACGTTAGCAAGAGTGGATCACAGATTAATACATGGGCAGGTTGTTACAAAATGGTTGAAAATATCAATGGCGAAAAAAATAATAATAATTGATGATTACTTAGCTAAAGAAACTTTTATGGTAGATATATATAAAATGGCAGCACCTCCTGGAGTAAATGTAGAGATTTATTCAGTTGAGAAAGCTGTTGAAGAATATAATAAAGATAGTTTTGGAAACGGAAATGTATTTTTATTATTTAAAAATGTTGATATGGCATATAAAACATTTAAAACTGGAATAAACTATGAGAAATTACAATTAGGCGGAATTCCAAGTGGAATTGGGAAAAAAATGGTATTTACAGCTGTATCACTGGATGAAAAAGAAGTAGAAGAGCTATTAGAGATGCAAGAAAATAATTTTAAAATTGATTTGCATATAGTTCCAGAGGAAAGTTCGATTGACTTAAATGAAGCTGTAAAAAAATTTAGAGGATAAGGGGGAAAACATATGTCTTTAACAGTGGCAATAGTAACAGGATTATGGTATTGGTTTTGGACAGGGCTTCCAGGTTATTCATTATTTGCTGTATGTAAACAACCAATTATTATAGGAACAGTGGTTGGAGTATTAATGGGAGATTTGGAAAAAGGAATAATTGTAGGTTCAAGTATAGAGATTGTTTATCTAGGAATGGTTGCAGCTGGAGGAAATATTCCATCAGACAAATGTTTAGCTGCATTAATAGCTATTCCGATAGCAATAGCAGGAAATATAGAGCCAGAAGTAGCGATTACAATAGCAGTTCCAATAGGAATTTTAGGAGTTTTTGTAAATAATATAAGAAGAACAACGAATGCATGGTTTGCAGCTAAGGCTGATAAGTATGCAGAAGAAGCAAATATAAAAGGAATTTGGAGATGTGCAACTTTGTATCCTTTAGCTTTTGGATTTATCTTTAGGTTTCCAATTGTGTTTGTAGCAAATTTATTTGGAGCAACATTTGTTGAAAAAGTTTTACAAACAATACCAGAATGGCTTATGAGAGGATTAACAGTAACAGGAGGAGTATTACCAGCATTAGGATTTGCAACTACTATTTTTGTAATAGGTAAAAATAAGTATATACCATTTTTTATACTGGGATTCTTTATTGTACAATATTTTCATATTCCTATTACAGCCGCAGCAATTTTTGGAATATGTATAGCTTTCTTATGTACATTTATGAAAGAGAATAAGGAGGGAGCATAATGGGAGATAAGAAACAAGAAAAAATATTGAATAAAAAAGATATAACAAAAGCTTATATAAGATGGTGGTGGACTGCAGAAATTTCGAACTCATTTGAGAGAATGCAAGCGGTAGCTGTTTGTGCAACTATGGGTCCAATATTACAAAAGCTCTACAAAAATAAAGAGGATTTAGTAGCTGCTTTAAAAAGACATTTAATATTTTTTAACTCTCAAGCTATTTGGGGAGGATTGATACATGGAACTACAATAGCAATGGAAGAAGAAAAAGCTATGGGACAGGAGATTCCAGATGAGGTTATAACAGGAATAAAGACAGGATTAATGGGACCATTAGCAGGAATAGGAGATACTTTAGACTGGGGAACAATGCAAACATTGTTTACAGCAATTGCAATATCTTTCGGAGCAACTGGGAGTATTATAGCGCCTATATTTCCGTGTATTTTAGGTATATGGCTTTTTATAGAGGGGTTATATTTATTTAGATTTGGATATTCTTTAGGAAGAGAGTCGATAAAACATATTTTATCTGGAGGAATAGTTAAAAAATTAATAGATGGAGCTAGTATATTAGGACTTTTTATGATGGGGTCTTTGTCAGCAATGGTAGTTAAATTAAATACTACAATAAAATTTGATATTTCTGGAAAAGATTTTATAGTTCAAGATATATTGGATAAAATAGCACCAGGTTTATTACCATTAGGAGTAATTTTCTTAGTGTATTATATGATGAAATATAAGAAAATGAGTATTACAAAAGTTTTGAGTATTTTAGTAATTTTGAGTATTTTAGGGGCAGTAATAAGAGTGTTTTAGCAGTCAAAGTTTAAGGAGGATAAAGGATGGAAAAGAAAATGTATACTGAAGAGGAATATTTAGCAGGAATAAGAGGAGCCATTGGTGAAAGAGCAATATGGTTTTATATGATAATGAAAGAGTTAAAGAAACAAGGAGTGGATGTAGATAAAGTTTGTCAAAATACTATATTTGAATTTGGAAGAATAAGAGGACAAAAATATAGTGGAGCCAAAACACCTGGAGAATTTGCGGAGATGTTATATAACAGTAAAGGACAACTTGTTTTTGAGATGGAACTAGAAGAAAATGGTGAGAATAAGGGGATATTAAAGTTTAAAAGATGTCCTCTTGTAGATGCTTGGAAAGAATACAATATTCCATTAGAAGAAAGAATAGAAATATGTAGACTAGCTTGCTATGGAGATTATGGAAGGGTAAGTTGTGCAAAGGGAATTGACTTAGAGTTTCCACAACAATTAAGTAAGGATCAAGAATGTTGTGAATTGCTATTTACTAGAAAAAAATAATAAAAAATAAAAATAGGTTCTAAAGGAGCCTATTTTTTTTAAAAAAGGTGGAAATATGGAGAATATTTATAAGATAATAGAAAATGAATTTGAATATATTATAAAAGATTTAAGTATTTTAATTTCTATGAAAACAATAGAAAATATGGGAGAGAATGGGACTCCTTTTGGATGGGAAAATAAAAAAGCATTAGATTTCATTGTACAAAAAGCACAAGAATTTGGAATAAAATATAAAAATGTAGATGATTATGTATGTTGGCTGGAAATAGGAAAAGGTAATGAGATGATAGGTATACCAGTACATTTAGATATTGTACCAGAGGGATTGGGTTGGGATACTGATCCATTTAGACTGGAAGAAAAAGATGGGTATTTTTATGGAAGAGGAATAGTAGATAATAAAGGACCTGCTATTATGATGTTATATCTATTAAAATTTTTAAAAAATAGTAAAAAATTAAACAAAAGAGTCAGGGTTATATTTGGTACAAATGAAGAAACTGGAATGAGATGTATAAAACATTATATAGAGAAAGAGGAGATACCTACAATAGGATTTACTCCAGATGCATTATATCCAATAGTTATTGGCGAAAAAGGAAGATTGCATATAAAAATATCTAAAAATTTTGAAATAAAAAGAAGTGAAACATATATAAAATTTTGGGGTGGAGAAAAAAGTAATATAGTTCCAGCAAATGCTGAATGTGAAATATACAATTATACAGACGATAATAATAGATTAAGGCTAACTTATAGAGGAGTTGCTTGTCATGCTAGCACACCAGAAAAAGGTATCAATGCAATATCAGAATTGATTAAAATGGTTTTATTAAAGTATAAAAATAAAATTAAAAATATTGAGATATTAGAAAAAATAAATGAACTACTTCTAGAAGATAAAAATAGGAAATTGTATAAAATAGGAGAAAAACTTGGAAAACTTACTTTAAATGTAGGAACTATGAAAATGAGTGAAAAAGAGTTTATATGTGAATTAGATATTAGGTATCCTGAGACAATAACAAAAGAAGAGATAAAAAGATATTTGGAAGAAAAATTTGATAGTTCATATAAGATAGAAATATTAGTATCTAAACCAATTCACTATGTTGAAGAAAATAGTGAAATAGTAATAAAATTATTAAAAGTATTGAAAAATATGAAAGTCTCAAATAGTGAAAAACCTGTAACTATGGGTGGAGGAACATATGCTAGTTATTTTGAAAATATGGTAGCATTTGGTCCTAAATATAAAAATATAAAAACAGGTGGACATGGAAAAAATGAAAATATGTCTAAGGAAGATTTTAAAAAAAATATTTTAATTTATTACAATGCAATAATAACTTTAAGTGAAAAATAGGAAAAGGAATAAAAATAACTACTTTTAAAACTAAGAACTGACTAAAAATTTACTGTGTAAATCTTTAGTCGGTTCTAAATTTATAAAAAATTTTGGCAAATTTTTAAATAAAATATACAGATAGATAGTTAAATATGCTTCCAACTAATACAAAGA
>JAHHTB010000124.1 GCA_020024855.1 Fusobacterium sp. | reverse complement strand
TAAAATATAAAAATGACATCTATAAGGGACAGACATATGAGCTGTCTCTTTTTCTTTAAATATAAAAATGTGGTATAATATAAAAAAACATACTACATTGGAGATGATCTTAAAATGATATTAGATTTTAAAGAAATACCTGAAGCACATATTGCTACAGGAAAACAAGATACTTTTGAGATGTTTGCTAGAGATTTTTTTGAAGAATTAGGATTTAGAATTATAGAAGGTCCTGATAGAGGAGCTGATGGAGGTAGAGATTTAATTATTGAAGAAGAAAGAGAAGGTGTTTTAGGAAAGACAAATATTAGATGGCTAGTAAGTTGTAAGCATAAAGCATACTCGGGAAATTCTGTAACAGATAAGGATGATTTTAATATTAAAGATAGAATGGAAAGTAACCAAGTGGAAGGATTTATTGGATTTTATTCTACTTTACCTAGTTCTGGGTTGCAAAAAATAATTCGAAATTCTTTAGGAGAAAAAGGTAGAATTTTTGATAGAGAAAATATTGAGAAAATTATTATTGAAAAAAATATGAAAAGCTTAATGAAAAGATATTTTCCAAATAGTTTAAAAAAATATGAAGCGGAAGAATATAAAATATCAAATATTTTAGATAAATATACTCCTTTAAGATGTAAAAATTGTGGAAAAGATTTATTAGAAAAGGATATTCAAGGGTTAAATATTATAGTTTTTCAAGGAAAATATATCAAAGGTATCAAATATATAGAAAACATTTATTGGTCATGCAAAGGTAATTGTGATCATACTTCGAGACAGTATTATGAAGAGAAAGGATTAATGGATATAGGATGGGAAGATATTCAAGATTTAGTTATTCCAAGAAAGTTTATAATGTGGATATGTGCTATTTTAAACGGAATTAAAAGAGGAAATGTAAAGTATAGCGATGAAGCATTTGAAAATTTAAAAGAATTTATTATAATCATCTCACAATTGATTGTAAAAGATACAACAGAAAAAGAGAAAGAAAAAATAAAATTATTAGGATAACATTTTAAAAATAAAATTATTAAATAAATTAAAAGAGAGCCAGTAAATGGTTTTCTTTTTTTATTAATTAAAAATAGGAGGTGATAATAGTATGGCTTCATTAACTGAAAAGCAAAAAAGATTTGCTGATTATTATATTGAAACAGGAAATGGTGTAGAGGCAGCTAAGAAAGCTGGATATAAAGATAAAAATCTGAATAGAATAGCTAGTGAAAACTTGACAAAACTAGACATAAAAAACTACATGGATGAAAAACTAAAAGAATTAGAAGGAAAAAGAGTGGCTTCAGCTACTGAAGTGATGCAATTATTAACCTCAGCTATGAGAGGAGAACTTGATGAGGAAGTAGTAGTTGTAGAAAGTATTGGAGATTATTGTTCTGAGGCTAAAATAATAAAAAAGAAAATAGGTTTAAAAGATAGAATAAAAGCTGCTGAACTTATTGGTAAAAGACATAGATTATTTACTGATAAAGTTCAAGTAGAGGGAGTAGTTCCAGTAATGATAGTGGGAGAAGATGAGATCGAAGATTGAAAAAGTAAATCTACCTAAACTTATTGGAAAAGGCTATAAAGATTATTGGAACTTTACTGGAAGATACAGAGTATGTAAAGGATCAAGAGCTTCTAAAAAATCTAAGACAACAGCTTTAAATTTTATTTTTAGACTTATGAAATATCCTGGAGCTAATTTGCTTGTAGTCAGAAAAGTATTTAGAACTTTAAAAGATAGTGCTTATACAGATTTAAGATGGGCTATTAAACAATTACAAGTTGATGACTATTGGGATTATAAAGAAAGTCCTTTAGAACTTATTTATAAACCAACTGGACAAAAAATATTGTTCAGAGGATTAGATGAACCTATGAAATTAACTTCTATAACAGTTGATGTTGGAAGTTTGTGTTGGTGTTGGATAGAAGAATCATATGAGATAACAAAAGAATCAGATTTTAATATGTTAGATGAGTCTATAAGAGGACAAGTAAATGGAAATTTATTTAAACAGGTAACTTTAACACTTAACCCTTGGAATGAGGGACACTGGATAAAGAAAAGATTTTTTGATGCAGAACCTTGTGATGATATTCTAGCTAAAACTACCAATTATCTTTGTAATGAGTTCTTAGATGAATCCGATTTGAGATTATTTGAGAGAATGAAAAAAGAAAATCCAAAAAGATATAAAGTAGCTGGATTGGGAGAATGGGGAATATCTGAAGGACTTATATATGAAAATTGGGAAGAAAAAGAATTTAATATACAAGAGATTTTAAATAATATACCTGATATAGAAAGTAGTTTTGGATTAGACTTTGGTTATACAAATGATCCTACTGCTTTTTTTTGTGGACTAATTTCATTAAGTAGAAAAGAGATATATGTTTTTGATGAACTGTATAAAAAAGCTTTAACCAATAGAATGATTGCTGATGAGATTGCTAATATTGGAAAAGCTAAAGAGAAGATTATAGCAGATAGTGCAGAACCAAAAAGTATAGATGAGTTATATGATTTAGGACTTAAAGGAATAGTTGGAGCAAGAAAAGGAAAAGATTCAATAAACAATGGAATACAGTTTATACAAGGATTTAAGATTATAATTCATCCTAAATGTGTTAATTTTTTAACAGAAATCAGTAATTATACATGGGCAAAGGATAAATTTGATAAAGTTATAAATAAACCTGTAGATGATTTTAATCACCTTATGGATGCTATGAGATACGCTCTTGAAAGATTTATGGAAGGAGAAACATTTAGTTTTGATTAAGAGAGGTGAGAAATGTTTGAAATTTTTAAAAATATTTTCTTTAAAGAGAAAAGGATAGATAAAAATTTAGAAACAAATATAAAATATTTAGAATATATAATAACTCAATTTATAAACTCTCAAAAAAGGTATGAAATGCTTACTGGAGAAAGATATTATAGAGGTATTCATGATATTCTTTTTAGAAAAAGAGAAATTATTGGTGAAGGTGGAAGACTTCAAGAAGTGGAGAACCTTCCAAATAATAAAAGAATTGATAATCAATATGAAAAACTTGTTGATCAAAAAATAAATTACCTTTTAGGTAAACCAATTACTTTTTATACTGAAAATAAAGAATATCAAAAATATCTATCACAAATATTTAATTCAAACTTTTTTAGAATTATAAAAATACTTGGAGAAGATTCAATAAATAATGGAATAGCTTGGTTATATCCTCATTATGATAATAATGGGGATTTTTTATTTCGTGTATTTGAACCAACGGAAATACTTCCAATATGGCGAGATGAAGCTCATACAATATTAGAGTTTGTTATTAGAATTTTTATTGTTCAAGAATGGACAGGAAATTCATTAGAAGATGTTGAAAAAGTAGAAGTTTATGGATTGAATGGAATTGAAAAGTATGGGTATAAATATGGCTCTTTAAAATATGAAGGACATGAAGATTATTTTACTTCTGATGAAAATGGATACAACTGGGAAAAAATACCTTTTATTCCTTTTAAGTTTAATAATCTTGAGAAACCATTAATCAAGAGAGTTAAAACTCTTCAAGATGGACTTAATAAAATTATTTCTACCTTTGAAAATAATTTAGATGAAGATCCAAGAAGAACTATTCTAATTCTAAAAAATTATGATGGACAAAATTTAGGAGAGTTTAGAAAGAATCTTTCTCAATATGGAGCTGTAAAAGTAAAAGGTGATGGTGGAGTTGAGAGTCTTGCTATTGAAATAAACCATGAAAACTATACAGCTATGTTAAAAATCTTTAAAGATGCAATTATAGAAAATGGAAGAGGGTTCAATGCAAAAGATGACAGGCTTGGAAATAATCCTAATGAAATGAATATTCAATCTATGTATGCAGATATAGACTTAGATGCAGTAGGAATGGAAACAGAATTTAAAGTTGGATTAGAAAAACTTCTTTATTTTATAAATATTCATCTTTTTAATACCAGAGTAGGAGATTTTGAAAAAGAAAAGGTTGATATTATTTTCAATAAAGATATTCTTGTTAATGAGGCTCAAAGTATTGAAAATTGTACTAAAAGTATAGGTATCTTGTCAGATGAAACTATAATTTCACAACACCCTTGGGTTAAAGATGTAAAAGCAGAAATGGCAAGAATTAAATCTCAAAAAGAAATGTTAGATTACAATGGAGCATTTAAAGGTCCTGGTGATCCTGATGTTGAAGAATAATAATTATTGGCAAGAGAGATTTATAAAAGAAGAAGATAGAAGAAATAAAGATGCAAGAATTTATCTCTCTTCTATTGAAAAACAATATGATAAGGCTCTTAGGAATATTGAAAAAGATATAAATAATTGGTATTTAAGGCTTTCAAAAAACAATGATATTTCTTTAAGAGAAGCTAAAATACTTTTATCTAATAATGAACTTGAAGAATTTAAATGGACAGTTCAGGAATATATTGAGAAAGGACAAGAAAATACTATCTCTAAAGAGTGGATGAAACAACTTGAGAATGCTTCAGCAAAAGTTCATATTTCTAAGTTAGAGGCTTTAAAAGTTCAAATACAAAATGAAATTGAAGGACTTTATGGAGAAAGATTAAAAGGTATGGAAGATTATCTTGAGAGAATATATGGAGATACTTATTATAAATCTGCTTTTATTATTCAAAAAGGTATTGGGATAGGTTGGTCCTTATCTACTTTAGACACTAATAAAATCAATCAAATTATTCATAAGCCTTGGGCTATTGACGGAAAAAACTTTTCTGAAAGAATATGGGAAGATAAAGTAAAACTTATAAATACATTACATACAGGGCTTACTCAAAATATTATCAGAGGTTCTGCTCCAGATGACTTAATCAGACAAATTTCAAAAGAATTTGGAGTAAAAAAAACTATTGCAGGAAGACTTATAATGACAGAGAGTGCTGCATATTCATCTAAGGCACAAGAACAATGTTTTAAAGATTTAGATGTTGAAAAATATGAAATTATAGCTACATTAGATACTTCTACTTCCAAAATATGTAGAGAAATGGATGGAACAGTTTTTCCTATGAAAGATTATCAAGTAGGAGTAACAGCTCCACCTTTTCATCCAAATTGTAGAACAGTAACAGCTCCATACTTTGAAGATGATACTACTTCTATGAGAGCTATGAGAACAGAAAATGGAAAAATAGAGTATATTTCAGCAAATATGAAGTATGATAAATGGTATAAAAAATATGTAATGAAAGAACCTGAAAAAAATGATATACTAAAAGTAGAAAATAAAAAAATAGAATCTACTATGGAGACAGAAGACTATATTAATTATATGGAATTAATTAATAACAATCCTAATAAAGAAATAAGGGAATTATATTACAAATATTCTAATGAAATATCAAGTATTAAAAGAAGTATCAGTGGTGGAGCATATAATCCAGCATTTAATACTATAGATTATTCATATTCAAAAGAAAAAGATATTTCTAATGGAGCTAATAAATATAGTATTTTAGCACATGAATATGGACATTATTTTGATAAGAGAGAATTTTATAAAAACCTTACCTATAAAGAAGTGGATACATTAAATTCATATTTTGATCTTGGAAAACGGAAAATTTTTAAAGATACACCAAGTTCTAGTGATGAATTTTTAGGGGCTTTAATAAAGGATAAAAATAATTTTATAAAATTAAAACTTACTAGAGAGATAAAAGAAGACTTGCTTTCTAGTAGTGCAAGTGGTGGAGTTCAAGATGCTTTAGATGGAATGTTTGGAACTTTTGATGCTTGTATTTTACCTTGGGGACATGGTGATGCTTATTATAATAG
>JAHHTB010000123.1 GCA_020024855.1 Fusobacterium sp. | reverse complement strand
CAGATATAGACATAATAGGAGTTTTTAAGTTGTGAGAAATTCCTCCTATTAATTGCCCAAGAGAAGCCAGACGTTCTTTCTCCATTAACATATATTGATTATTTTTTATAGTTTTCATATCTAATATATGTTGAGTAGTATCTTTGAATAAAACAATGATTCCCAAAAAGGAATTATCATTTTGAATACTATTTATTTCAATATTGAAATATTTTTCTTTATCAATAATTTTTTTTGAAAATTTAAATGTTTCAGAAGTATGTTTAGCTTTGGTTATATATTTTTTAAAATCATTAGAATCAATATTAAAGAATGGATTCTCTTCTATTAGAGTGAATAAATTAATACCTCTTACATATTCTGGAGCAAAGTTAAACATTTTTAAAAAAGTATTATTAAAATCAGTAATGGTATTGTTTTCGTCTAATATTATATAACCATCGGAAATTCTATCTACAATTTTTTGTAGAGAAATTGGAGCAATTTTTAAAAAGTGGAATTTAAAAATTGCAAGACCAATAAGTATAATAGTAAAAGTAAATGTAATAGGAGTAACATATATTGACATAGGAATTATATCAAGAACTCCTAATATATTGATTATTAAAGGTAGAAAAGAACCAATTGTAATCAATATTGCTTGTTTTGAAAAAAAACCTGAATTTTTTATAGAGTATTTCAATAGTATTATTAAAGAAATAATAAATAAAGAAATAGTATAGCCAAAATGTATGTAAAAATATGGACCATATGAGTTTTGCGAAAGGGTTACAGAGTAATTTTTGTAAAATAAATGATGCATATTGTTTGTCCATAATAATAAAATTGACAATATTGGTATTATAAACAAAAGAAAATAAGTCTTCTTAAATGTTATTTTAGTATTTGAAAATAGTAAAACTGTAAAAAACATAGATACTGGTAAAAAACAAACACCTATATATGTAATATAATAAAAATATATAGGATCAATATCTAGCTTTTCAGAGAATAATAATTGCCCAATTAGTGAAATGTTCCATATAAATACTAAAATCAGATTAATAATAAACATAGATTTTAATGCATTTTTTGTTTTAATTTTTAGTATCCATAAAAATAATATAAATGTCATAATTGTGGATAGTATCAATAAAATAAGATGAATATTCATTTTAAATCTCCTTAAATGTTTTTTTATAAAATTAGAAAATTCTAAATCAGAAATTATATTAATTTTGATATTGTTTGGTAACATAGTAATAAACTTATTAATATATACATGATTAGGATTGTATATATGTAGGATAGAGACATTATTAGGACAATTTTCAATACTTTTTATAATTGCTTCGGCTACTTTATCAAAAGGACTGAACTCTATATAATTATTTAGAAGATAAGTAGGAATTGTTCTTAAATTCATTAATGTTTTTAATCTATTTGTAATATTTCCAATTCTTAAAATTAAAGCACTTAATTTATTTTTTGCTATTTCTTCTAAAATTAATTTAACTGCCTCAAAATTACTACGGATGTAAACGTTTTCTAATGACTGATCTATATACAAGTATTTTTTATAAAAAGTAGTATCTGAAGAAAGATTATACGGATTATTTGCAATATCAGTTAAAGTATTTCCAGAAACAGTAAGAGTAGATATTTGAATTAATCTTTTATTGTATTTTTCACAAAAATCAATTAATACTTTTACTGAGTTAACATTAATATTTTTAAACTTTAGATAATTTCCATAATGTTTAAAAATATTGCGGCACTATTAATTACATAGGAAATGATATTATTCAAAAAGGGTAAATCTTCCTTAGTTAAATCTAAATCATCTCTATTTAGATATCCTTTAGAAACACCAGCTTCTACTAAATATAAAGTTCCAGGAACTCCAATAGGAGAAAGGTTAAGATTATTATCTAAAATATAAGTTTTAGTATTACTAATAGTATTGCCAATATTAATTTCATTTGTACTAGATAAATTCTTAACTTCATATAATTTTATGTCCCTAATATACCTCGACTATTTTTCTAATATTTTTTTTAGTTCATCATGCCTTTTAATTTTATTAGTAGTAGTTTTTATTAAAGGTTCTTTTGTTATAATAAATTTTTTAATATATTTATATAAAGGTAAGTTTTTATTAATTGATTTTATCACTGAATCTATATTTTTATACAATTCAGGTTCAGTTAAATTTTTTAATAGTGGATTATCTTCTGAATATACAATTTTTGCACAAACTTTATCTTCTTGTTCATAAACCATACTTTCCTCTATTAAATCTGATTTATTTAAAAGAGCTTCTAACTCTTCAGGGAAAACTTTTTTTCCATTGCTTAAAACGATTAAATCTTTTTTTCTTCCAGTTATAAATAAAGAGCCGTCTTTATTGAATTTTCCTAAATCACCTGTACAAAACCATCCATCTTTAAAAGAATTTTTGGTTGCTTCAGGATTATTGTAATAACCTAGCATAACATTTGGCCCTTTTACTAAAATTTCACCAATTCCAGTTTCATCAGGATTATCTATTTTTACATTTATATTATATAAAGGAAATCCAGAAGAACCATTTTCTTTATGATATTTATCATTTTCACATGAAATAACTGGTGAAGTTTCAGTTAAACCATATCCTTGTATCATTATAATTCCAATAGTATTAAAGAAATGTATAATCTTTTTATCAGAAGAAGCAGAGCCATATATAATAGTTCGCATATTTCCACCAAGACTATCTAATATTTCTTTGAAAAATTTTCTTCTTAAATCGATATGAAAGAACAATAAAAAATTAGATATTTTGCATAATATTTTAAAAGGAATATATTTCCCAGATTTTTTAATTTCTTTAATTATTTTTTTATACATTATATCCAATACTGCCGGAACACAAACTAAACCGCTTATTTTATATTCTACCAAATTTTTTGCAATATCTTTAATGCTATCTGCAAAACAAATTCTAAATCCTTGATAATAGCAAAATAAAAAACTAGCAAGACAAGCAAGCGTATGGTGTAGAGGCAAAAATACTAATATACTGTCATTTGGCTTTGCATCAATTAAAGTTGTCATGGCAGATAAATTAGAACAAATATTATTTTGAGAAAGCATTACAGCCTTAGGGTTACTTGTTGTTCCAGAAGTATAAATTAAAACTGATAAAGCGCTATTATCTACTTTAACTAAATTATATTTAGAAGAATTAGTAGCTAAAAGTTTTTTTCCTCTTTCTAACAAACTAGAAAAGGAAAAAATATTATCATTTTCATTAGTAGAATCCATACAAATTAATGTTTTTAAATTAGATTTGTTACTTTCAAATAATTCTTTAATCCAATTTAAATATTTTTTATCAAATATTATAGAATCTACTTTACTTTCGATTATTAATCTAGTCATTTCTACTTTAGGTAACAAATAATCTAAAGGTACAACGATAGAATTAGCCGTAGAAATGGCAAAATAGCTACAGCACCATTCATATCTGTCAGGCGCAATTATAGCTATTTTCTTGTTTTCTAAGCCTAAATCAAGCAAAGCTGATCCAAGCTCTTTTATATTATTTTCGAAGTCGATAAAAGAGATATCGTTTAATTTTTTATTTTTGTTTTTTATAGTAAAGGCAGTTCTAGAACCATATTTTTTTGAACAATATGAAATTACATCTCTAAAATTGCTAACTGGTTTTTCTGTATATATTTTATTTTTTTTCATCTTTATTACTCCTAAAAGTATTTTAGCATTTTATAAATTTTTTTGCAAGAGAAAATAAGCAATAAATTATGTTTAAAAAGTTAAAAATAGGTAAAAATATAATTGGTGATGAAATTTGAAAATTGGAAATAAAATAATAAAAACTTTAGAAGTAATAGCAATAATATTGTTAATTATTTGCTTTATGATATTGGCATATAGTGTTTATATATCAATAATGGCAGAGAAAGAATTTGAAAGCAATTATAAAGCAGAAACAATGGTTAGCAATAGTGAAATTGCCAACGAGAAAAATATATCTGAGATAATTAATGATGTTAATAGAGCTGTTGTAGGAATATCAAAGATTAAGGAAAAAGGAAACACTATTTTTTTAAAAGATAGTATTAAAAACTTAGGCTTAGGTACTGGATTTGTTGTTTCTGAAGATGGATATATTGTTTCTAATTACCATGTATCAGGCGAAAAAAATAGTACTTGTTATGTTACATTAGAAGATGGAAGAGATTTTACGGCAAAGGTAGTATGGGCAGATGAGGATTTAGATTTAAGTATAATAAAAATAAATGCAAAAGATTTAAAATATTTGAAATTAGGAGACTCAGAGAAAATAAATGTGGCTCAGGAAGTTTATGCAGTTGGAAATCCAATAGGTTTTGAATTTCAAAGAACAGTAACAAAAGGAATTGTTAGTGGTTTAAATAGAACTATAAAACTAGAAGAAATAGAAAAAACTTATTATATGGAAGATTTAATTCAAACAGATGCAACGATAAATCCGGGGAATAGCGGTGGACCATTAATTGACAAAGATGGAAATGTTATAGGGATTAATTCAGTAAAAATAACTTCAGCAGAGGGTATAGGTTTTGCTGTACCAATAAACATAATAAAGCCTATTATAAAAAAGTTAAAAGTTGATGGAGAATTTAATGCTGCTACTTTAGGAATATTTGCTTATGATAAAAGTATTATCCCATATATAAATAAAGAATTAGGAAAAAATGAAAATTTAGAAAAAGGAATTTATGTTGAAAAAGTTGTAAAAAATTCCCCTGCAGAAATTGCAGGAGTTGAAAAAGGAGATATTTTAATAGAAATAGATGGAAAAACAATAAATAAAATGTCTGAATTAAGAGAATATATATATGAAAAGAATATAGGCGATAATATTAAAGTAAAATTTATCAAGAATAATAGAGCATATGTAAAAACAATTTTATTGACAAAGAAATAAAATGATTGATTAAAAAAGTTTATTAAAAAATTAAAATTTACGATATTTCAATAAAATAATATCTAAAAATAAAAAAAATCAAAAAAATAGTTGCAAAAGTAAAAAAAATGTGGTATATTGATTAGGTAGTTTATAAAAATACTATTCGAGGTGTAGCGCAGTTGGTAGCGCGCGTGGTTTGGGACCATGAGGTCGCAGGTTCGATCCCTGTCACCTCGACCATTTTTTTTATCTAGTTTTAGATAATTAGAGAAAAGATAACAATAAAATTATAATATGCATTTGTAGCTTAGCTGGATAGAGCGTTCGGCTACGAACCGAAAGGTCGGGGGTTCGAATCCCTCCAGATGCACCAATAAGTTAAACTATATATTTTATGGTTTAGCTTATTTTTTATATAAAAATACCTATTGCAGCTTAGTAAAAAACATGTCATAAGTTATTGAAATAAACATACTTTTAGTACTGCAGATTTTGTAAACTACTATATATAATTTTAAAGGTTAGTTTAGCCAAAATTATTTCAATGGATTTATTTGAAAATTATTATATATTTTTGTAGTATACTTTTCTTTATGAGAGAGAGTTTCTAATACTATCTATTTCTGACATTCGAATAATATTATTTTAGGTACTTTCTTTCGATATTTTATTTTCAACGTATTTGTGAAATAGATATTTCAAATCTAAAACTTAAAAAATATAATAATTTTGTAAAAAAATTGAAACTAAATTTTAGGATAAAAATAATTTTGAATATAAAGATGTAGAAGAAAGTGAATATATATAGAAAATTAGAAGTTTAGAACAATAATAATAAATAAAAAATAGTAGTAGATGGAATTAATATCCAACTGCTACTATTTTATTATGTGGATTATAAGTATCTCTAGAAATA
>JAHHTB010000122.1 GCA_020024855.1 Fusobacterium sp. | reverse complement strand
ACGCATGACCTACGCCTTAGGAGGGCGTCGCTCTATCCAACTGAGCTACAGAATCACCTAATTATTATACAATATTTTTATTTTTTTTTAAAGAAAATTATTTTTCAAAAGTTTTTTTTAAACCATAAATAAGATGTTTTTGTCCAAGCCCACTTAAAAGTTTCATTTTTTGAAAATAATCATTTATCAAATTTTTTCTATTTTCAATTTCGTTAAAATATTCATAAAAAGTTTTAATTTCATTCATAAAATGACTATCACTTCCAAAAGTAATTTCAAGATTATATTTTTCTTGAATTTTTTGAGCAATCAAATTACGTGATTTTGGTAGAGCATGATTGTGTATTTCAATAGCATCAACTCTTCCAATAACATTATAAATGTAATCTTTATTTTTAATAAAATTTTTTTGAGCAATACCTGCTATATGTGGAATAGATTTGTAACATTTAAAATTTTCTAAAGCTCTTAGATAATATTCAATATCTTTTGTTGTTTTAGCCATTCTAATTTTATTTTTATTTGGCTCAACATATCCTTTATAAAAATATATCATATCATCTTCAGAAGCAAAATAAACAAGAAGTTCAAAGCCATCACAACAACCAAGTTCAATTCCAGGAACAACATTTACTCCTAATTTTCTTAAAAAAATATTTCCACCAATGGCATTATGATCAGTTACTGCTATTAAATAATTCTTATCTTTAAGAAAGTGAGCTAAGCTTTTTCCACTAATAAATCCATCTGAATAGGTTGTATGAAGATGAAGATCAATAAAAGTTTTATCTTTTTTTCTATCTATATAAAAATTTTTAAAAAAATAATTTAAATTATCTAAACACATTTTAATTCCTCCTTAAATAACTGGAGATAATAGTCTACAAATAGATTCTTTTATTTTTTCTATTGTTTTTCTTTTTTGAATAAACTTATAGTTTAAAGAAGTAGATTTTGAAATATCTTCAAAGAATATTTCTCTTAAATGTCCTACAAGTTCTAAATCATAAATATTAAAATTAATTTCAAAATTTTGATAAAGACTTCTATAGTCAAAATTTGAACTACCAAATGAAGCTATTTCATTATCAATTATAATAAGTTTACTGTGGAAAAATCCATCAGAGTATTTGTAAACTTCTGCTCCCATTTTTAAAAGTTCAACAATAAATGATTGGTTTGCCCAGTAAACAAAAGGATGATCTCCAATATTTGGAACTATTATTTTTACTTCTACTCCAGATAAAAGAGCTACTCTTAAGCAATCTAAAAGTAAATCATCAGGAACAAAATAAGGTGTTTCAATATATATACTTCTTTTAGCACTCATTATAAGATTTAAAAAACAATCTCTAATAGTTCTTGTTTCATAGTTAGGTCCACTGCTAACAATTTGCATAGCATTTATATGAAGTTTTTCTTTCATTTCTTCTATTTCGTATAATTTTTTGCGAAGTTGTTTATCAATATCTTTTAAGTTAAGTCCTTTATGGACAAAATTCCATGAAATATAAAATTCTCTATCAGCATCAACAGCAATTTCTCCTTTTATCCTTGCTCCTGTATCTCTCCAATTTCCAAAATTACTTTTTCCAATATATTCATTTCCAATATTAAAACCACCAGTATATAATATTAGACTGTCAATTATACACATTTTTCTGTGATCACGATAATTTGCTCTTAAATTTCCAATTTTTAAAAAAGGGAAATGAGATGGAAAGAAAATTTTAATTATAATACCCTCTTTTTTAAGTTCTTTTATTCTTTTCTTTTTTAAAATTTTAGTTCCTATACCATCTACAATTATTTTTATTTTAATACCTTCACGAGCTTTTAAAATAAGTTCATCATAAATTTTGCTTCCAAACTCATCATCACTAAAAATATAATATTCCATATTTATAGTTTCTTTTGCATTTTTTATATCTTCTAACATTTTTGAGAAAAAAGAATTTCCTTCTTTGAAAAAATACACATTGTTTAGGTAAGTTACTTTATTTCCAACAGAATTTATAATATAGTTTACAAGCTTATTTCTTTTTTCTACGAGTTGTACTTTATAATGATTTTGTTTATAAATATGTCTTAAAAAATTTCTTGTATAAAATTTTTCAGTATTTCTTTTTTTATAAAATTTCATACCAAAAAATAGATAGGCAATAAATCCTAAATATGATGTTAGTAGTAGAATAGTTATCCAAAATAAAGTATAGACAGGTCTTTTTCGCTCAAAGAAGAGAACAATAGATGCTAAAAATATATTTGCTATCAAAATATAATCACTAAGTAAATTAAATACTTGATGTAACATAAATTCCTCCTTTTGATATTTATTTTCTATTTTTATATAAGGATAATTACTCATACAATATATTATACACTATTTTTTTAATATTTCATTGAGAAATTTATAAATATAGTATATACTTATATTGAACACATTAAATTTATAAGCGAGGTTATTATATGAGCTTTTTTGAAAAACTTGACTTAGAAAAAAAACTTAATATATGTACTGGCAGTTTTTTTGAAAAATCTAATGGCTTCCCAAGTAGAGATGGACTTGTTGAAATTCTAACAAATCAAATAAAATTTAAAAATGTGAAAAATTTTAATGATAGACATTCTTTATTTGAAGTCAGTCAAAGTTTTGTAGATTCTGTAATAGGAACAAAACAGTCCCTATATAGAAGAATACAAGGAATATATGAGTATAAAAAAGATAATAATAACTATCTTGATACTCTTATAGAAGCTGGGTTAGTAGGAGCTATTATAAATACAAACTATAATTCTTCTATTGAAGAGAATATAAATATAAAAAAAATTACGCCTTATGATAAAGAAAGTTTTACAGATGGGAAAATAAGACTTTATAAAGTTTTAGGAGATTTAAATAATTATGAAAACTGTGCAATAACAGAGCAAGATTTTAGAAGATTAAAAGTATTACCTTTTTATGAAGTCTTTTGGGAAAGTATCAGATATGAACTTAAACTAAGAAGTACAATTTTTTTAGGAGTAGATTTTGATGATTCAGATTTCTTCAAAATTTTTGATTTTATTTTAAGTAAGAATTGCGAAGAAATAAAACCAATTTATATGGTAACATCAAATTCTATTTTAAACTCAAAAGTTATGGAATTTTTTAATAAATATAATATTAAAGTTTTAGCATCAACAGAGCAAGAATTTTTTAAAGAATTGAAAAATTATACAAAAAATGAAAATATAAGCCTAAGTAGATTATTTCCAGAAATGAATAGTGAGTTGATGAATGAAAAAAAGTTTCAATGGTAGTGTCAGATAATGAAAATATTGATACTACTATAAATATCCAAAGAGATACAACAAAAGAGAAAGAGATACTAGATGGATTAAAGGAAAATATTTTAGTTCAAGAAGATAGTGATAATATAATAGATAAAAAAGAAGTTATTAATGAAATGGTAGAAGAAAACCATGATGAAAATTTTGAAGTTATTACAGAAAAACAATATCAACTTTTTAATGATGGAAATTCTTTACAAAAAGAAGAATTTAAAAATATTTCTAAGGAAGTAGCTGAAAATAAAATAGAGGAAAAAATAAAAGAAGAAATAAATGAAAATGAAATAGTTGAAGAAGTATATACTCCAAAAACAGTAGTTCTTGATTTTTCTCAAGAGATAGGAAAATTGGAAACAGCTTTAGAAATTAAATATAGTTCTTTAAAGCTTACACAATTTCCAATAAAACTTTCTAATATTCCAGAAGGAATGACTTTTCCAGATCAAGTGGTGATAGGAAATACAAGTATAAAAATTGGAAAAGAAGTTATAAATAATTGTAATTTAAGAATTTTATCAAATGAATCTATAAGAATGTTAGAGATAAAACATAGAGAGTTTAAACTTGGGTTAAGTGTTTCTCTTGATAAAGATACAATAAAAGCTTATGGAAATGTTCGTTCATATGAAGTAAGTTCTCTTGTAAAATATTCAAGAATGTTAAAAGTATTTGAAATGTTTGAAAAAATATTTAGTGGAGAGATTATTTCATTTAAAGTAAATAAACTTTATGGGGATGTAGTTGCAGAAGATAGGATTGAATTTATGAGAATAAAAACAATTCAACATTTTTTTGAAACTATTGATAAATCAGGATATAAATTTCAAGTGGATAAACTTCCAAAATGTGAAAATATTTATTATTTATTAGAATTAAATTCTGCATTTAAAGAAGATAGAGTTATAGAAACATGGTGTAATTTCAATTTTAAAAATGAAAATCTTAATTTATATGAAAAAGATTTCTTAATTATAAAGAGAAAATATCAAGTTGATAAAAATCTTACAATAGAAGAAAAGATAACTCTTAGAAATCCATTAGAAAAAAATACAATATTTAAAGAAAAAATAGTAGGGTATAGAAAACCTTGTCTAATTGAACTTTCAAAAGTACAAAATTAATATTAATTTATACTAATTATAGATTAATGTAACAACGTGGAAGAAAAACTGGAAGAGGTGAAAAAATTGTTAGACAGAGAAAGTTTTTTTAAAAAATTTTCAATTGAGGAGAAAGATTTTAAATCAACGGGTCTTGATTGGAATGAACTTGTAAAAATTTATGATGATTATGTCACTTTAATTCCAAGTCTTGAAAAACTTGCAGATGAATTTACTTTTAAACTAATAGACACAAAGACAGTTCACTCTGTAAGAAGAAGAGTAAAGAAGCCTGCTCACCTTATAGAAAAAATAATCAGAAAAGGAAAAAAATATGTAGATAGAAATATCTCTGTAGAAAACTATAAGGAAATTGTAACAGACCTTATAGGAGTAAGAGTTTTACACTTATTTAAAGATGATTGGATAGATATTCACAATGAAATTTTAAAATATTGGGAAGTAGCAGAAACTCCACAAATAAATATAAGACCAGGAGATTATAATATGGATCTTCTGAAAGAAACATTAAAAGATATAAATTGTGAGGTAATAGTAAGGGAACATGGTTATCGTTCTGTTCACTATCTTGTGCAAAGAGAAACAGAAACAGGAGAAAAACTTTATGTAGAGATGCAGGTAAGAACTGTTTTTGAAGAGGCATGGAGTGAGATAGATCACATTATAAGATACCCTTATGATGTTGATAATTCTGTTTTAAATGATTATTTAAGTATTTTTAATAGAATAGTCGGAAGTGCTGATGAAATGGGAACATTTATTAAAAATTTGAAACCAAAAGTTACTGAAAACACAGTATATGCAGATGATAGAGAATTAGATAACAAATTTAAATAAAAGGGGCGATGATTTTTAATTATTAATTTGCTTGGTTCTTTTTATTGGTTCTTTGTCAAATAGTGTTGGTAAAAAAATAAAATAGATTTTCATAATAACCTTAATGTTGATTTTTAGCATTAAGGTTATTTTACTGTTAAAATGTTTCCTTGAATTAGTATTCTATTTCTAAAATGAAAGAAACTTTTGTATCCATAAGCTACTCTTTTTAATGCTTTAATTTTACAGTTGATTCCTTCTAAAATTCCATTTGAAAAAGAGTATTTTAAACTATTTTTTATGTATAAAATTAAATTTTTAAATGTTTTTAATTAGGAAATTGATAAAAATATTCTTTTAATTTATGTAATCTTCTATCAGAAATAATATCTATTATTTTTCCATTTTTAGCATCACAGAAGATAAAAGACATATACCCATCACAATCTTTAGTCGCTTTAAACTCATCAAAGCATAATGCGTCAGGAAGATAATTAAAACAAGGTGAATATGTTTTAAATGAGTTATTAACTATTTTATTAACAGAATTATGAGAAATACTAAAAGAATCCGCAATATTCTTTTCAGAAATATTTTT
>JAHHTB010000121.1 GCA_020024855.1 Fusobacterium sp. | reverse complement strand
AATTATTAGTAGCTATTTAAAAAATGTAATAGCTACTTTTTATTTTATTTATTTTTTACCAAGTTATTGAATTCTTTATAACTTGTAAAAGTTCTCTCATATCTTGAGGATAAACCTCCCCTATATTTCCTATTCTAAAACTATCTATTTCTGTTACTTTTCCAGGATAAATTACAAATCCTTGTTTTTTCAAATTTTTATAAAACTTTTCAAAGTTATAATCTTTTGATTTAGGAGCAATAAATGAAGTTATTATAGGAGATTGAAATTCTTCTGGTATAAAAGTTTCAAATCCTAACTCTTTCATTCCCTCTCTTAAAATTTTATTATTTTCTCTGTACCTTTTTTCTCTAGCTTCTATTCCACCCTCTTCTTTTAATTCAGAAAGAGCTTGATAAAATGCTCTTACTGTATGAGTTGGAGAAGTAAAACGCCATTTTCCATGATTTTCTTCCATCGTTTTCCATTGTTCATACAAATCTAAAGAAAGTGAACGTGCTTGCCCTACACATTTTTCAAGAATATTCTTTTTACATATAATAAAGGAAAATCCTGGGACTCCTTGAATACATTTATTTGATGAACTAATTATAAAATCTGCTTGAAGTTCTTCTAAAGATATATTTATACCCCCAAAACTTGACATTGCATCAACAATATAAATTTTATTAAATTCTTTTACAATTTTCCCTACTTCAAAAACAGGATTTAAGATTCCACTTGTAGTTTCACTATGAACAATTGATACATGAGTAATTTCAGAATCTTCTTCTAAAATTTTTCTTACTTTTTCAGAAATTACCGGATTTTTATCTCCAAATTTCTCTATTCTATAATTTATTCTCAAAGTAGAGGCAATCTCTCCCATTCTATTTCCATAAGCTCCGTTTGCAAGAACAAGAAGTTTTGCATTTTTTCTTGGAATAACTGTTCCCAAAACTGATTCTACTCCAAAAGAACCACTTCCTTGCATAAGAACAGAAGTATATTTTTTTCTATTTTCTGATTTCACACATAAAGCAACAAGTTCTTGTCTTATTTCCTCAACTAAATTATTATAATCTTTATCCCAAGTACACCAATCTTTAAGCATTGCTTTTCTTACTCCTTCACTTGTACTTAATGGTCCTGGTGTAAGTAAAAGATATGGTCTCTTTAAACATTCATCTAATCTATCCATTTTATTCCTCCAATAAGCTAGGCTCTTTCTCCTGATGCTAATTTATTATTTATAATTTCTATTGCCATTGGTATTTTAGAAATATCTTCAACTACCATATGTGCCCCTGCTGAAAGCATTTTTACTTCTACTTCTGTCATTTTTTTCTTTAATTCAATTTCTGAAATTTGTTCTATTTCTTCCAAAGAAAGTCCTAGTTCACTACTTCCTTTTATAATTCCTACAGTCCAAACTTTTGCATTTCTTCCTTCTTTTATATCTGAAATTGTATCTCCTATTTTTATAACACAATCTAAATCTCCAACTTTAAGTTCATTCATATTTTTAAATATCATATATGGATAAGGTCTTCCTGCTGGGGTTAATGTTGGAGTTATATAAAAATCAGGAGCATATTCTTTTTTAGCAGCTTCTGGAACTACAATATCCATCATTTCTTGTGTATATCCTGTTGTAGATCCAATTTTTATTCCAGAATTTCTTAAAGTTTTTATCGTTTCTATACAATATGGAACAGGAGTTGTATATTCAGCTAAAATTTTAAAAAGTTTATCTTCAAAACTTTTATACATCTCATTTACGTCTTCCATATTCCAAGTTCTTTTATATTTTTCTTCCCAAAGTTTTGAAACTCTTTCTCCTGAAAGCATAGCCTTTATATGATCTATTTTTAAAAGTCCCATAGGAGCCCTTGCCTCAGAAATAGTAACATCTATTCCTTTTTCTTTAAATATTTCTAAAAATACTTTTACTGGAGCAAAACATCCATAATCAATTGTTGTTCCTGCCCAATCAAAAACTGCTAGTTCTATTTTTTTCATTTTTCATCTCCTTGATTTTTTCTTTTTGATTTTCTTTTTTTTAAAATTATTTGATAAATTATTTTTATAACTACATTTGTTAAAAGAATTACAACAGACATTGCTGAAGCTTTTCCTATTTCTCCTGCATCATCAAGATTTACAACAGCAACAGCTAAAAGATTAAGATTTGAAGTATAAAGAAATACTAAAGCTGAAATTGTGACCATTGAATTTACAAAATAGTAGAAAAATATCTCAAGTACTGCATCTATACACATTGGTAAGGTAACATGAGCGAATGTTTTATACCATGGTATTCCCATTGAAAGAGAAACTCTTTCAAATTCTTTATCTAATTTCTTAAGAGCTGTATTTGCAGTAAGAAATGAGATAGAATAGAAGTGAATTACATTTGCAAGAACCATTATCCATATTGTTTTATAAAAAATATGAAATGGATTCATCACAGAAAAATTTGTAAAAGGTATATAAAAAGATGTTTTATTGAAAAAGAAAATAAAAGATATACCTATTACCATACCTGGTAATGCTAAAGGGACTATTGAAAGAAAATAAATTATCTTGTCTACAATAGTTTTCTTTTCTTTTTTTTCTATAAGATATGCACTCATAAAAGTAAGAATTGTTCCTACTATTCCTGAAAGAAAAGCAAGAATAATTGAATTTCTAAAGAAAAGAAAAAGTCCACCATTATAGTCATAAAATTTAAAATTTTTAAGACTAAAACTTAAATCATAAGGCCAAAGTTTTGAAAAAGCTGAAACAAAAATTGTAATAAAAATAGAAATTATACAAACACAAATAAATACCATATAGATATAATAGAATATATCTCTCACCTTGTCTGGTTTTGGTGTATATGTTTTTGATTTTGCATTAAAAACTACACTTTGTTTTTTTTGAACTTTTTGATCTATAATAAAAGCTATTATTGAAGGAATAAGAAGAATTATACTTACAACTGCTCCCATTGTCATATTATTTTGTCCTACAACTTTTATATATACGTCTGTTGCAAGAACACTATAATTTCCACCAACAACCTTTGGAGCTCCAAAATCTGTAAAAGCAAGTATAAATGCTATAATAAATGATGAAATAAATCCATATTTAATATTTGGTAAAGTTATTGTAAAAAATTTTCTTATAGAATTTGTTCCAAGCATATCAGCTGCTTCATATAATCTATAGTCAGTCACAGAAAGAGCAATATTTAAAATAAGAAAAACTTGAGGAAATATAAATAAAACTTCTGCAATAATTATTCCAATTGGTCCATAAAGATTAATATCAAATGCTAATGACGGAAATTTATCAAAAAATCCTGTTGTTATTGCTCCCTTTCTTCCAAACATATAAACAAGAGCTATCCCATGCATCATTGTAGGAGCAAATAAAGGAAGCATACCTATATATTTAAAAATCTCTTTAAATTTTATTGTTGTCCTTTGTATTCCATAAGCAAATATGAAAGCTAATATTATTGAAATAATACTTGAAAAAGTTGAAATAAAAAGTGTATTTTTCAACGAAACAATCATATTTTTATTTGTAAAATAATCATAAAAATTTTTAAATCCTATATATTCACCTGAATTATTTTGAAAGGCTTTTCCAATTAATATAACTATTGGAAATATTATAACAATAATTAAAAAAGCCAAAATAAATAAATTCAAAATTTCTTTTATCTGTTCATCTTTTGTTTTTTCCATGCCTACACCCTGTTATTAAAATTTATATAGTAATTTTTATCAAGCTCAAGAAGAAATTTACTTCCTACATAAAGATTTTTTTCTTCAATCATATTACATGGAACTTCAACTTTTAAAACTTCTTTATTATTTTTAAAAAATAATCTATAAGATGGTCCAAGATATTCCCAACTTTCAATTTCTCTCATAATAGTTTTATTTTCACTTTCAGTATTAACCTCTGAAACTATCTTTATATGTTCTGGTCGAATTGAACTTCCATCATTTAAATAATTTATTTTTCCTATAAAATCTGCTACAAAAAGAGATTGTGGTTTTTCATAAATTTCTCTTGGAGTTCCAATTTGCATGACTTTACCACTTTCCATAACCATTATTTTATCTGAAACAGAAAGTGCCTCTTCTTGATCATGGGTTACCATTATAGTTGTAAGATTTAATTTTTTTTGAAGCATTTTTATATCATTTCTTAATTTTTCTCTAACTTTTGCATCAAGAGCTGAAAGAGGTTCATCAAGAAGAAGTACATCTGGTTCAAGTGCTATCGCTCTTGCAAGAGCTACTCTCTGCTGTTGTCCACCACTCATTTCATTTGGATATTTTCCACTTATTCCTGCAAGACCTACCATTTCTAAAACTTCTAAAACCTTATTCTTTATAATCTCTTTTGGTACTTTTTTATTTTCAAGTCCATAAGCTATATTTTCCCAAACTGTCATATTTGGAAAAAGAGCATATGATTGAAAAACTATTGAGAAATTTCGTTTTGAAGGATGGAGATTTGATATATCTTTTTCTTTTAAAAATATATGTCCTGAATCTAGTTCTTCTAAACCTGAAATTGTTCTTAAAAGTGTTGTTTTTCCACAACCTGAAGGTCCAAGAAAAGAAATAAATTCTCCTTTTTCAATACTAAGATTTATATTTTTTAGAGCATGAAATTTTCCATAAAACTTATTTACATTTTTTATTTCAAGATAGCTCATTATTTCCTCCAATTTTTAAAATTATTCTTTATTTCTGTTCTGCTTTAGCACCAAATTTATCACTCCATTTTTCAAGAATTTTATCTTTATGTGCTGCAAGCCATTTAAAATCATTTTTTACAAGATGTGAAACTGGATCTTTTGGATATCCATTAGGAATAGTATTTCCAATATCTACACTTGTAATTGCATATTGTGTTCCATAAAGTTTCATCATTTCATCTGAAATAGCCCAATCTAAAAATATTTTTGCTTCTGGTTTTATATTTTCTTTTTTTATAAGAGCATTTGCTTCTGAATCCCAACCTGATCCTTCTGCTGGAAATACAACTTCTATTGGATTCCCCTCATTCATAATTTTTACACAAGGATAATCATAAGATATTCCTATTGGATATTCTCCACTTGCTGCTTGTTTTGCTGGTTTTGAACCTGAGTGAGTATACACTCCCATATTTTCATGAAGTTTTTCCATATAATTCCAAGCATTATCTTCGCCCATTATCTGCATAAAACCTGCTACTGCTAAAAATCCTGTTCCTGAAGATGCAGGATGAGGCATAGAAATAAGACCTTTATATTCTGGTTTTAATAAATCTTCATATGTTTTTGGTATAGGAAGATTTAACTTTTTCATCTCTGCTGTGTTCACTGCAAATGTTGCCATCCAAGCATTATTTCCAACCCATACTGGAACTTCTGCATTATCTTTGAATCTTGGATTTACTTTTTCAACTCCTTTTGGAGCATAAGGCTCAAGAATACCAGCATTATCAAGCATTAAAAGTCCTGAAGCTGCTGTTCCCCATACAACATCTGCCTGTGGATTATCTTTCTCTGCTAAAACTTTTGTTATTACTACACCTGTTGAATCTCTTGTAATGTTAACTTTAATATCAGGATAATGTTTTTTAAAGTTTTCAAGAAAAATCGGAATTTGTTCATTCTCTAGTGCTGTATACACATTTATTTCTTTTACTAATTTTTCATTTTCTTTTGCTCCACATCCTGTAATTAAAGCTCCTGCTAATAAAATCAATGCTAATTTTTTCATAATCTTTCCTCCCTGATTCTTACTAATTTTCCATAATAATTATAATATAAATATGTAAATCCACTTTTAAACTTTTGTAAAAAAATTGTAGTTAAAATATTAACTTTTAAAA
>JAHHTB010000120.1 GCA_020024855.1 Fusobacterium sp. | reverse complement strand
GATTCTGAAAGAACTGGTTGGGGAGTAGGAGGAGTAGTTGGTTTTAACTATCAACCTACTGAAAAATTAAATATCGGATTTAAATATGAAAGTGAAATAGAATTAAATCTTAAAGCTGATGGCGATTTAAAAACAAATAAAGTAGGAGTTATTTCGGGGGATCTTACAATAGATGGAATGATAGTCAATAAAATAGATGGATCTCTTAGAAAAGAATCAGTTATTTCTGAATGGCTAGAAAATGATAGAAGAAATCTTCCCGCAGTAATGGCATTAGGAGTTTCTTATGAGCTTACAGATAGAATAACACTTCTTTCATCAGGAAATTACTATTTCATAAAAGATGCTAACAGAAATGGTGTTTATGATAATTATGATAATGGATATGAAGTTTCAATCGGGGTTGACTATAAATTAAATGACAAGTGGACATTAATGGCAGGATACCAATACACTGATACAGGAGCAAATGAAAAAACATATAAGGATACAGATTATGCCCTTGATGCAGATATGTATGGTGTAGGGGTTAAATATACTCCAGATGAAACAAAAGAATTTGTAGTTGCATACTCTTATGTTGACTATAAAAATGGAACAGCAACTAGAGATGGACACGAAACAACTACATTTAAAAAGCAAGTAGATGCAATAGCTCTTTCTGCTACATTTAAATTTTAATTAGAAAATTTTTAAAATTATTGACATAAAAAAACTTTAATTATATAATTTTCTCAGAAAAATTAAATAGATATAAAATTACTAGGGGAGCTGTAATGGCTGAGAGGGAAAAATTCCTGACTCTTATTACCTGAACTGGATAATGCCAGCGGAGGGAAGTGAAAAATATTCTTAATAGATTTATTAAAAATAGAACTCTAGTTTTTAAAGCTAGAGTTTTTTTATTAATTAAAAAAGGAGTGTAGCTATGGAAAATTCAAAAAAATTATCAGAAAGATTAATCGAAAACTCAAAAGTTTTTTATGACGGTGCAAGAGATCATATATTTGTTGAAGAAATGGTAAATGGAACTTTAGACAGAGAGAAATTTAAAAAGTATTTAATACAAGACTATGTTTTTATAAAAAGTTTTGTGCATCTAGTAAGTTATATCTTAGCTTATAGTGAAACAATGTATCAAAAATATAGATTCTCAAAATTCCTATCTATGATAACAAGTGATGAAAATGGTTATTTTATCCGTTCTTTTGAAGAATTAAATGTACCTTTTGAAGTTTATAATAATACAGAGCTATCTCCTGTAATGGAAAAATTTTTAAAGGTTATAAATAAAGGAATAGAATTAGGAAAAGAAAATCCTAGTCGTGGATATAGAAATTGCCTAGCTATTTTAATGTGTGCTGAGTCTGTTTATTGTGATTGGGGAGTAAAAAATAAAGATAAAGCCCCTAAGGAATATTATTTTAATGAATGGATAAAATTACATAATAATGATGACTTTATAGCACTTGTTAAATGGCTTAAAGAAGAAGTTGATAATATAGAATTTTCAAATTCAGAAGAAGAAAAAGAGATGGAAGAATTTTTTAAAGAAACTTGCAAACTAGAGATTGCTTTCTTTGACGAGTCATATCAAAATATTTAAAAATTTATAAAGTATTTTAATATTGACAAGGGAAAAATATAATTATATAATTCTTTTTAGATGGAAAATAATAAATACAAGTTACTAGGGGAGCCTTAATCGGCTGAGAGGAGATTCGATCTCGACTCTTATTACCTGAACTGGATAGTGCCAGCGGAGGGAAGTATTAAAACTACTTTACTTTTAAGTATGGCAGATTTTAAGCTCTAACTTCGGTTAGAGCTTTTTTTATATCTTTGTCACTGTATTTGATTATGAAAATAATTTTTTAAGGAGGGCTAAATGGAAATTATATTAAATGGTAAGAAAACTCCTCTTGAAAAAGAGATGACTGTGACAGAATTTATTCAAAATCTTGGAAAAGAAAAAAATATGAACCTTTCAGGTGCTGTTGTTCTTATAGATGATGAAGTTATAAAAAAAGCAGACTGGGATAAATCATTTGTCAAAGCTGGATCAGCAATAGAAGTTTTAGCATTTGTATCAGGTGGATAAAATTATTTAAAAAATTATATATAAAAATTTTGGAGGGTTTTTAATGGACAAATTAGTATTAAAAGGATATGAATTTGAAAGTAGATTACTTACAGGAACAGGAAAGTTTTCTGATAAAAATTTAATTGCACCAATGCTTGAAGCAAGTAAATCAAATATAATCACAATGGCTTTAAGAAGAATCAATTTTGAAAATCCAAAAGAGAATATTCTTAATTATATACCAAAACATATAACTCTTCTTCCAAATACTTCTGGAGCAAGAAATGCAGAAGAAGCTATAAAAATTGCAAGAATTGCAAGAGAAGCAGGGTGTGGAGATTTTATAAAAATAGAAATTATAAATGATATGAAATATCTTATGCCAGATAATGAAGAAACAGTAAAAGCAACAAAAGTTTTAGCTGCAGAAGGATTTATAGTTCTTCCTTATATTATGCCTGATTTAATTACAGCTAAAAAATTAGAAGAAGCAGGAGCAGCAGCAGTAATGCCACTTGGAGCACCAATTGGTTCTAATAAAGGACTTTTAACAAAACCTTTAATAGAAATGTTAAATGATAATAAAAGACTTCCAATTATAGTAGATGCTGGAATAGGAGCACCTTCACAAGCTGCTGAAGCTATGGAAATGGGAGTAGATGCAGTTCTTGTAAATACAGCAATATCTACAGCAGAAGATCCTGTTATGATGGGAAAAGCTTTTGCAATGGCTGTTGAAGCTGGAAGAATGGCTTATCTTGCTAAACTTGCAAAAACATCTAAATATGCAAATGCATCATCTCCTCTTACAGATTTCTTATTTAGAGGTGACAAATAATGGGATTTTATGATGTCCTTACACAATGGAAAGGATTTGATTTTGAAAGATACTTTGCTGAAGTAACAGATGAAGATGTTTTAGATAGTATCTATAAAGAAAATTTAACTGAATATGATCTTCTTAACCTACTTTCTCCAAAAGCTAAAAATCATCTTGAAAGAATGGCAAGAAGAGCACAAGAAATAAAAACACAACATTTTGGTAATATTATTTATCTTTATATGCCAATTTATATTTCAAATTTCTGTACTAATAACTGTACTTACTGTGGATTCTCAAAGAAAAATCATATTGTAAGAAAACATCAAACTTTTGAAGAAATAGAAGAAGAAGCAAAAGAGATAGCAAAACAAGGTGTTGAACATATTCTTATGCTTACAGGAGAAGCACATGGACTTGTTACATTAGATTATCTAAAAGGTGCTGTTAAAATTTTAAAGAAATATTTTAATTCTGTTTCAATAGAAGTTATGCCATTAGAAGAATGGGAATATAAAGAACTTGCTGATATTGGTGTTGATGGTCTTACTGTATACCAAGAAACTTATGATGAAGAAATTTATGATAAAGTTCACCTTTCAGGAAAGAAAAAAGACTATCACTTCCGTCTAGATACTCCAGAAAGAGGAGCTAAAGCAGGACTTAGAACAATAGGAATTGGACCACTTTTTGGACTTAGTGAAATTAAAAAAGAAGCATTTTTTGCAGGACTTCATTTAAAATATTTAACAGATAAATATTTAAATTCATCTTTTGCAATCTCTTTACCAAGAATAAATCCAGCAGAAGGAGGATTCCAACCAGATCATCCATTAGATGATATAACTTTTGTACAATTTATGACAGCTTTCAGACTTTTCCAAGTTAAAGCTGATATAAATATTTCAACAAGAGAAGTAGCAAACTTTAGAGATCACTTAATGCATATGGGAATTACAAAAATGTCTGTTGGTTCAAAAACAGATGTTGGAGGATATACAGATAAAGATCCATCTACTTGTCAATTTGAAATAAGTGATAATAGAAGTGCTGAAGAAACAATTCAAGCAATAAGAAATAATGGATTCCAACCAATTTATAAAGATTGGCAACAGATTAAATAATTTGGGAGAAAATGAATGAAAATAGGAATAGCAGGTTGTGGTGGAATAGGTTCAAATGTAGCTTGCCATCTTGTAAGAGCTGGTGTTGATTATCTAAAATTTGGAGATTTTGATAAGATAGAAGAATCAAATCTTAATCGTCAATTTTTCTTTAAAAATCAAATTGGATCTTATAAAAGTGAAACATTAAATAAAAATCTTTTAGCAATAAATCCTAATGGAAAATTTGATTATGAAGTAATAAAATTTGATAGAGATAATATAAAAGAATTTTTTTCAGATTGTGATATAGTTGTAGAAGCTTTTGATAAAAGAGAAAATAAAGCTATGCTTATAGAAGAAATACTTCCTCTTGGAAAAATAATTGTTTCAGCATCTGGAATAGGACACTGGGATATAAATAATATAAAAGTAAAAAATATTGGAAAAAATCTTTCTATTGTTGGAGATTTTGAAAAAGACACTGATGACTATAAAACTTATTCTCATAAGGTGGGAATAGTTGCTGCTATGATGGCAGGTATAGTTCTTGAAAAGGGAGGATACTGTGAGAAATAGAATAATCATTCCTGAAGGAATTTATGGAATAACAGGAGATAATTTTGCCCATGGAAAAAGTAATCTAGAGTGTGTAAAAGCTATGATTGAAGGTGGAATAAAAATTATCCAATATAGAGATAAAACAAAATCTATAAAAGAAAAAGTTAAAGAAGCTAGAGAGATAAGAGAGCTTTGTAAAGAAAAGGGAGTTATCTTTATTGTTAATGACCATGTTGATATTGCAATTCTTGTTGATGCAGATGGAGTACATATTGGTCAAGATGATATGGATCCTTCTGATGTAAGAAAACTTATTGGTGAAAACAAGATAATAGGACTTTCAACTCATTCAGAAGAGCAAGGTATGAAAGCATATAATAATCCAGATGTTGATTATATAGGAGTAGGACCTATTTTCCCTACAACTACAAAAGACACTGCCCCAGTTGGACTTGGATATCTTGAGTATGCAGTTAAAAATCTTCACCTTCCATTTACTGCCATTGGTGGAATAAAAGAGCATAACCTACATGAAATAATTTCAAGAGGAGCAAAAAATGTTTGTCTTGTAAGTGATATTGTAGGAGCTGAAGATATAGCAGAAAAAGTTAGACAACTTCAAAATCTTATAAGCCAAAATAGATAACATAAATAAATTAGTGCCATTCTATCCTTTTTATTTATATGAGAAAGTCAGACAAAACTTTGTCTGACTTCTTATTTATTATTCATTCTTTCTTCAAGGTTTTTACTAGCTTTAAATTTTATATATTTTCTAGGTTTAGAATGTATAAGTTTATTATTTCCTCTTGGATCTACAATTTTTCTTTCTTTAGTTTCTTTAACTTCAAAAGTTCCAAAATCTCTAAAAACAATTTTTGGATATTTAAAAAAAGCTTGTTTCATCATTTCAAGAAATTCTTCTACTTCTTTTGATGCATCTTCTTCACTCATTTTATTATATTCAGAATAAAATTTTTTAAATTCTTTTTTCACCATAATATTGTCCTTTTTATTTTATTGTAAACACAAATTATCTTCTAATAATCTACTAACTTTAAACTTTACATATCTTTTAGGTTTTGCATGAATAATATTTGAACTATTTCTAGGATCAACTATTTTTCTCTCTTTTGTTTCTTTAATTTCAAAAGTTCCAAAGTTTCTAAAAATAATTTTATCTGTAAATAAAAAAGTTTTTTCAAGTGTATTTATAAATCTATCTATTTTATTTTCAGCTTCATTAAAATCTTTTATCTTATTAAGCTCAGAATAAAAAATTATTAAATCATATTTTGTTGTCATT
>JAHHTB010000012.1 GCA_020024855.1 Fusobacterium sp. | reverse complement strand
TGTGAAAGCAGATAAGAACGGTATGGAAAAGTCCATACCGTTTTATTTTGAAAAAATAAATTTTAGATTTATATGTAACTTTTATTTTAATGGAAAAAATGATATAATTGTTAAGGCTCTAAAGTTTTATTTTTTATGTAATCATGTGGAAATAAATACTAAGAAAATAGGGTTGGGTAATAAATTTACAAAATATATAAATAGAGATAGAAAGAGAGAGTTTTATGAAAGTATTAATAGTAGGAGATGTGGTTGGAAATCCTGGAAGAAAAACATTATATGCTTATCTTACAAAGATGAGAGATAAATATGATTTTATAGTAGTAAATGGAGAAAATGCTGCTGGTGGATTTGGAATAACAACAAAGATAGCAGATGAATTTTTTGATGAGAAAATAGATGTTATAACAAGTGGAAATCATATTTGGGATAAAAAAGAAATCTATACATATTTAGAAGGTTCAGATAGAATTCTTAGACCAATTAATTATCCAAAAGGGACAACTCCTGGAAAAGGATATACAATAGTTGAAAGTAGAAAAGGAGTAAAAGTTGGTGTAATATCAGCTCAAGGAAGGGTATTTATGCCACCTATTGATTGTCCTTTTACAAGAATAGCAGAGATTATAGAAGACATGAGAAGAGAGTGTAAAGTAATAATAGTTGATTTCCATGCAGAAGCAACATCAGAGAAAATTGCTCTAGGAAGATATCTTGATGGAAAAGTTTCTCTTGTATATGGAACTCACACTCATATTCAAACAGCAGATGAAAAAATATTTCTTGAGGGAACAGGATATATTTCAGATGTAGGAATGACAGGTTCAGATAATGGAATTATAGGAATGAGTGCAGATGTAATTATTCCAAAATTTATTACAGCACTTCCACAAAGATTTGAAGTGGCAGAAGGAAATGAAAGACTTAATGGACTTTCAGTTGTTATAGATGAAGAGACTGGTGAATGTGAAAGTATAGAGAGAATAAATATGTCTTTACAACAGATAGAAATATTATAAGAGGTGAACTTTTAATGAAAGTAATGGAAATAAAAGTAATTTTTGAAAGTGATGATATAGAAAAATCAAAAAAAGAGATAGGGGATATTTTTTATGATTTTGGTGCAACAGGATTAAAAATAGAAGAACCTATGACACATAAAAATTCTCTTGATTATTATAAAAATGAAAAAGACTTTCTTATGGTAGACCATTCAGTATCAGCATATTTTCCAATGAATATATATGCTGAAAGAAGAAAACAAGCTATAGTAAATAGATTTGAAGAAAAATTTTCAGAAAGAGAAGATATAGTATATACAATAGATTTTTATGATTATGAAGAGGAAGATTATCAAAACAGTTGGAAAAAATATTTCTATACTCAAAAGATAAGTGAAAGATTTGTTGTAAAACCAACATGGAGAGAATACGAACCTCTAGAAGATGAGCTTGTAATAGAGATAGACCCAGGTAGAGCTTTTGGAACAGGAACTCACCCAACTACTTCTCTTTGTATAAAACTTATGGAAGAAAATATAAAAGAGGGAAATACAGTAATAGATGTTGGAACAGGTTCAGGAATACTTATGGTTGCTGCTGAAAAACTTGGAGCAGGAAAGATAGTAGGAACTGATATAGATGCAACGGCTGTTGAAGTTGCTCAAGAAAACCTTGAACTTAATAAGGTTGATAATACAAAAGCTAAGGCTTATGCAGGAGACCTTGTAACAGTAGTTAAAGATGAAAAATTTGATGTTGTTGTAGCAAATATTCTTGCAGATGTTCTTCTAATATTATTAAAAGATATTTCAAGAGTTGTAAAAAAAGATGGACTTGTAATTTTCTCAGGTATAATAGAGGACAAACTTGAAGAAATGAAAAGAGAAATAGAAAATGTAGGACTTGAAATTCTTGAGGTAAAAGCAGATAAAGAGTGGAGAGCAATATTAATGAAAGCATAATTAAGCTAAGAGGGGGAATAGACTATGAAAAACTTTATAATGGCAATAGATGGACCAGCAGGAAGTGGAAAAAGTACAATAGCAAAAATACTTGCAGAGAAAAATAATCTTACATATCTAGATACAGGGGCAATGTATAGAATGGTAGCTCTTTATTTTTTTGAAAACAATGTGGACCTTGATAATGACTTAGAAGTAAAGTTAAACCTTAAGCAAATTCAAATGGATATTGAAAAGGATAGATTTATTTTAAATGGAAGAGATGTTTCAAAAGAGATAAGAACACCAAGAGTAAGTGGACTTGTTTCATTTGTAGCAAGAATTAAAGTTGTAAGAGAAAAATTAGTAGAACTTCAAAGAGAGATAAGTAAGGGAAAAAATGTTGTTCTTGATGGTAGAGATATAGGAACAGTTGTATTTCCTGATGCTTCTTTAAAAATATTCCTTGTGGCTTCTCCAGAAGAAAGAGCAAAAAGAAGAATGAAAGAGTATGAGGAAAAAGGTGTAGAGGAAAATTTTGAGGCAGTTCTTGCTAATATAAAAGAAAGAGATATGATAGATTCTACGAGAAAAGAAAGCCCACTTAAAAAGGCAGAAGATGCTATTGAAATAGATACAAGCTTTATGACAATAGAAGAAGTTACAAACGAGATAAGTAGACTTGTAAAAGAAAAAGTAGGAGAATAAAATGATTTATAATTTGCTCAGAATCCTTATGTATATCCCTTTAAAAATAGTGATGATACTAAGCCCTAAAAAAAGAAGATTTATAGAAAAAAGATTAGAACAAGATTTTAGCTTTTTAAAATCTGAAAAACCATATATATGGCTTCATTGTTCATCAGTTGGGGAGATAAACCTTTCAGATGCACTTATAAAAAAGATGCTTCTTGAAAGAGATGAAAATATTTTAATAAGTATTTTCACAGATACAGGATATGAAAATGCACAGAATAAATATTCAAAGGAAGAGAGAATAAAACTTATTTATTTTCCTTTAGATTGTAAAAAAGAGTTGAAAAAAATCTTAAAAAAAATAGATTTAAAACTTCTTATTTTAATAGAAACAGAAATATGGCCAAACCTTATAAAGCTTGTTTCTAAAAAGGCGAAAATAATTCTTGTAAACGGAAGAATATCTGATAAAAGTTTTGGAAGATATTTAAAATTTAGAAAAATTTTAAAAAGAACCCTTGAGAGAATAGACAACTATTTTATGCAAACTGATATTGATAAAGAAAGAATAATTGCAATAGGTGCTAATAAAGAAAGTGTTAGTGTTGTTGGTAATCTTAAATTTGATATAGAACTTCAAAATTATTCTTTAGAGGAAAAAGAGGAATTAAAAAGTATTATTGTATCAGAGGGAAGAAAAATATTTGTAGCTGGAAGTACAAGGACAGGGGAAGATGAAATTATTTTAGATGCTTTTAAGCATTTAGATAATTATATGCTTGTAATTGTTCCAAGACATCTAGATAGAATACCTAAAATAGAAGAATTAATAAGTAAGAAAAATTTAAGTTATTCAAAATATAGTAAATTTTTAGAGGGAAAAGCTAAGAAGTCAGATGTAGTTATTGTTGATAAAATGGGAGTATTAAGAAAATTTTATTCAATAAGTGATGTGACTTTTGTAGGTGGAACTTTAGTAAATATAGGTGGACATAGTCTTTTAGAGCCACTATTTTATAGAAAAACTCCTATTTTTGGAAAATATCTTCAAAATGTAAAGGATATAGCTGAGGAAATTTTAAAAAGAGGAATAGGATTTAAAGTTGATAACTCAGAAGATATGGCAGTATCTATAAAAGAAATAGATAATGGGCATGTGAAAAATGAAGAGATAGAAAACTTTTTTGATGCTAATAAAAATGCAACACAAAAAATAATGACAGAAATAAATAAGATAATAAAGTAGATGGAGGATTTAAACTTAATGATAAAATTAGATGAAAATGATGATTTCTGGAGACACTTTTTTAAAAATCCTAAGAAAGCATATAATCCATATATGTATAGATTAAAGGAGTTTCCTGAATATATAATGTACGATAAAGAGGTTATGGATTCGTACAAAGGAAGATGGAAAGATTATTTTAAAAATGATAACCCTATATATGTGGAGATAGGTTCAGGAAGTGGAAACTTTGCTCTTGGAATGTGTCAAAAATATAAAGATAGAAACCATATGGCTCTTGAGCTTAGATTTAAAAGACTACACTCATCAGCTAGAAAATCTAAGAATTTAAACCTTTCAAATGTACTATTTATGAGAAGATTTGGAGAAGAACTTTCAGAATTTTTAGCTGAAGGTGAAATTTCTGGAATGTATATTAATTTCCCAGATCCTTGGGAGGGAAATGAAAAAAATAGAATTATTCAAGAAAGTCTTTTCTCTAGTCTAGATAAGGTGTTAAAAGTAGGTGGGAAATTATTTTTCAAAACAGACCATGACAAATACTATGAAGATGTGGTACAATTAAGCGGAAATTTAGAAAATTATAAGCTGGTGTATCATACTCCTGATTTACATAACAGTGAAAAAGCTGAGGATAATGTGCTTACAGAGTTTGAACAGTTATTTCTTAATAAATTCCAGAAAAATATTAATTATATAGAAATTGAAAAGATAAAGTAGATTTTTCTATATATTTCATATAGATTAAATTTTTTAGGAGGAAAAAACATGGCAGGATATGTAGTAGTAGGAACTCAATGGGGAGACGAGGGAAAAGGTAAGATAATAGATGTACTAGCTGATAGAGCAGACTATGTTGTAAGATTTCAAGGTGGTAATAATGCAGGGCACACAGTTGTTGTAAATGGAGAGAAGTTTATATTAAAACTTTTACCTTCTGGAGTGCTTCATGGTGGTTGTTGTATAATTGGACCTGGAGTTGTAGTTGATCCAAAAGTTTTATTAGATGAACTTGCATCATTAGAAACAAGAGGAGCAAAAACAGATCATGTAATAATAAGTGATAGAGCTCATCTTATAATGCCTTATCATGTAAAACTTGATGAATTAAAAGAGGCAAATGCAGGAGATAAAAAAATAGGAACAACAAAAAGAGGAATAGGACCTTGTTATTCTGATAAAATTTCAAGAGATGGTATAAGAATGGTAGACCTTCTTGATATGGATAAGTTTGCAAGAAAATTAAAATATAATTTAGAAGAAAAGAATGAAATTATAACTAAAATTTATGGTGCAGAACCTTTAAGTTATGAAAAAATACTTGCAGATTACACAGAATATGCTAATAAGATAAGACATAGAATTGTTGATACTATTCCAATAGTAAATAAAGCTCTTGATGAAAATAAACTTGTTCTTTTTGAGGGAGCTCAAGCTATGATGCTTGATATAAACTATGGAACATATCCATATGTTACTTCATCATCTCCAACAACTGGAGGAGTTACAACAGGAGCAGGAGTTTCTCCTAGAAAAATAGATAAGGGAATAGGAGTAATGAAAGCTTACACAACAAGAGTTGGAGAAGGACCATTTGTTACAGAACTTCTTGGAGAGTTTGGAGAGAAAGTAAGACAAATTGGTGGAGAATTTGGTGCTGTAACAGGAAGACCAAGAAGATGTGGTTGGCTTGACCTTGTAGTTGGAAAATATGCAACTATGATAAATGGATTAACAGATATAGTTATAACTAAAATAGATGTTTTAAGTGGACTAGGAACTTTAAAAATATGTACAGCTTATGAAATTGACGGAAAAATTTATGAGTCAATGCCAGCTGATACAGAGATGCTTGCAAAAGCTAAACCTGTTTATGAGGAACTTCCAGGTTGGGATGAAGATATAACTCAGGTTAAAAACTATGAAGATTTACCAGAAAACTGTAAAAAATATTTAAAAAGAATTGAAGAGATTATTGGATGTCAAATTTCAGTTGTATCTGTAGGACCAGATAGAAGTCAAAATATCCATATAAGAGAAATTTAGTTAACCAAAGAAAAGAAGCTGTTGCTAATTTAGAGAGCAACAGTTTTTTTATATAAAAAATGTAGACAAAAAAATTATAAAATATTAAAATAGGTGATATTTAGGAAAAGTAATAGGAGGAAAAAGTAATGAAAAAAAGTTTAATACTATTATCAATGTTTGCTTTTATTCTGGGAGGATGTGAAAGTAAAACTTTAGCAGATAATAATACTAATATAGTTCTTACAGAGCAAGATGTAAAAGATGCAGAAAATAATTCAAATATAGGGGCACAAATTCTTGTGAGAAAAGCAGTATTAAAGGAAATGCAAAACGAAAAATACACTGAAGAAGAAAAGAAAGAATTAGAAGATATTAAAGAGAATGTTGAAATAGAGTATTTCTTAAATAAAAAAGCTATGGCAACAACAAATATAGATGATATGGAAGTATTACAAGTTTATCAAAATAATGCAGATAAATTTACAAATGCAGATATAACAGTAATACTTCCACAAATAAAAGAACAGATGTTAATTCAAAAAAGAGAAGAAGAAAAAATAAAATATATGAATTCTCTTGTGGAAAAATATAAACTAAATGATGAACTAAAAAAACATTTTCCTGAAATAGATAAAAAAGAAAGTGAAGAAAAAAAAGAAATTTCTAAAGAAGAAACTAAGTAAAATATAAAAAATAGCTATAAAGAGTCTGTGAAAATTTTATTTTCATGGGCTTTTTTAATTTTTTATAAAAAAATTAAAAAAAATTTTTATTATCATAAACAATATCATCTTATCATATATGATAAGATGTTACCATATATGATATCAGAAATAGCATATTATGTATTTTAATAGAACAAAAGTTGTTGACAAAAGTTTAAAAGTAGGATAGAATGATTTTGTTCTCAGAAAAGAGAACAGATAAAATTTAGAAAACAAACAAAAATTTAAAATTATATAAGGAGGAAAATATGAGAAGATTTACAATACCAAGAGATGTATTCTTTGGTGAAGATGCATTATCATATTTAAAAACTATTAAAGGAGAAAGAGCATTTATCGTAATAGGTTCTGAAAGACTTATTAAAGATGGAACTGCTCCAAAAGCAGAAAGCTACTTAAAAGAAGCTGGAATAGAATCTAAATTCTTTGTAGGTGTTGAAAACGACCCTTCAGTTGACACAGTAATGAAAGGTGTTGAACAAATGAAAGAATTTCAACCAGATGTTATAATAGGAATTGGTGGAGGTTCTCCAATAGATGCTGCAAAAGCTATGTGGATTTTCTATGAGTATCCAGAATTTACATTTGAGGAAGCAGCAAAACCATTTAACCTTCCAGAATTAAGACAAAAAGCTAAATTCTATGCAGTACCTACAACAAGTGGAACTGCAACAGAGGTAACATCATTCTCTGTTATAACTGATCATAATACTGGAATTAAATATCCAATAGCTGACTACAACATCACTCCAGATGTAGCTATTGTTGATACAAACTTAGTTCAAACAATGCCAAAATCATTAGTTGCAAATACAGGAATGGACGCTTTAACACATGCGATAGAAGCTTATCCATCAACATTTAGAAGTCCATTTACAGATGCATTAGCAATAAAATCAATAGAAATGATAGGTGAAAACTTAGTAAAATCTTATAATGGAGAAGATAAAGCTAGAAAAGAAATGCACATTGCTCAAAACTTAGCTGGAATGGCATTCTCAAATGCAATTTTAGGAATAGTTCACTCAATGGCTCACAAAACAGGAAAAATTTTAGATATTGCACATGGTATGGCAAATGCGATATACTTATCTTATGCAATTGAATTTAATGCTAAAAAAGCAGAAAAGGATTATGCAGATATAGCAAGAGCACTTAAATTATCAGGAAGCAATGATAAAGAATTAGTAGAATCTCTAGTAAAATATATTGGAGAACTAAGAACAGCTATGGATATGCCTCATTCATTAAAAGAATATGGAATTGCAGAAGATTTATTCATGTCTAAATTAGATGATTTAGCAGAAACTTCAGTTGCAGATCCTTGTACAGGTACAAATCCTAGAGAAATAACTGTTGAAGAAATGAAAAAATTATTAACAGCAATTTACTATGGAGAGAGAGTAGATTTCTAATTTGGTAATAATTTTTATGCCTATGAAGAAAGCTCAAGATTATGTCTTGGGCTTTTCTTTTTTAGATTTTATTTTTATTTTTTAGAAAGGAAGTTAGATGAAAAAGATAGAACTTTTAGAAGAGAGTAAAAGATGTTTAAAATGTAAAAACCACCCATGTCAAAAAAGTTGTCCAATTGCGACAAGAATACCAGAGATTATAGATATGTTTCAAAAAGGTGAAGAGTTAGAGGCTGGAAAGATACTTTTTGAAAATAATCCAATGTCTTTAGTTTGTTCTTTAATATGTCCTTTTGAAAAACAATGTATGGGAAGTTGTGTGAGAGGAATAAAGGGAGAGTCAGTAAATTTCCCAGCAATAGAAAATTATTTGATGGAAAAATATCTAAAAGAAACAGAATTTAAAAATATTTCTAATAATAAAAAGGTTGCTGTTGTTGGTGGAGGACCAGGAGGACTTTCAGGAGCCTTTTATTTAAGTAAAAAAGGGTATGATGTAACAATCTATGATGATCATGAAAGAATGGGTGGAATGTTAAGATATGGAATCCCATCTTTTAGATTAAGTAAGGATAAAGTTGATTTATTAGAAAGAAAAGCCCTTGAAAGTGGAATAAAATTTAAGGAAAATACAGTTTTTAGTGAAGAAAGTTTAAAAAATTTAAAAGTTGAAAAAAATTATCATGGTGTTCTTGTTTCAACTGGAGCATGGCTACCTAAAGAACTTAATATAGAAGGTGTTGAAAGAGAAAATGTTTATTATGGTATAGATTATTTAAAAAATAATGTAAATCTTGGTAGCGGAAAAAAGGTTGTTGTAATTGGAGCAGGAAATGTTGCTATGGACGTAGCTAGAACAGCTAAAAGACAAGGAAATGATGTTTTGATTGCCTATAGAAAAAAATTAGAGTTTGCACCAGCAACAAAGGTTGAAATAAATGAAACATTAGGTGATGGAGTTGAATTTTTAACAGAAGTTACTCCAATAAAAATAACAGATAAAGGAATAATCTTAGAAGATAATAAAAAAAATCAGTTTTTATATGAGTGTGATAATGTTATAATATCAGTAAGCCAGAAATCACAGTTTAATGTAGAAAATATAGATGGATATTTTTATGGTGGAGATTTAGTAACAGGTCCTGAAACAGTTGTCAAAGCAAGTTTGACTGGAAGAGAAAGTGCAAAATTATTAGATGATTATTTAACAGGAAAGGAGTAAACTATATATGTTTGATTATAAAGTTCAACTGAATGGAAAAGAGTTACCTAAAGATGATGAAGAAATTTTAGTTATATTTTTAAAAATGTTAGATTTTTCAGCAGAATATCTATCTCCCATATATGAAACAAATAAAATTAGATTTTGTCCAGAGTCAAAAGAAATTTTAATATGTGATTCAAAAAAACATGAGAATAAAGTTGATGAAATTGCAAGTTCTTATGGATTTAAATTGAAAATTCAATAAGAGGAGGATATAATGACTGACTTTTTAAAGGAATTAAAAGGGTTAAAGGCTAAAGAGGGAGTTACTTATGAAAGATTAGCTGAGATATTAAAAGATAAATATGAATGTCAACTTACAGCAAATAGTTTGGCAAATAAGTTTAGCAGAGGGACACTAACAGGAAAAGAAGTGGCAAAAATACTAAGTGCTTTGGGATATGAGGTTAAAATTGAAAAAAATAATTAAAAGAGGAATTATTTTTTATAATGAAGACAAACCCTTAGCTAGTGAACTTTATTTGGAATATAAAGAATTTTTAGAAAAAAAAGGAATGGAAATTCTACCGAAGTCTAGGATTAAAGATGGAGATTTTGCTGTTGTTATAGGTGGAGATGGAACACTTTTAAGAGCTTCAAAAACTATAATTGAAAATAATGATATTGATGTATTCGCAGTGAATGCAGGTTCATTAGGATTTCTTACAGAGATAAAAAAAGAAGAGTTTAAACAAACTTTTGAAAGATATTTAGAGGGAAAAGTTGATAAGGAAGAAAGAGTCCTTTTAAAATTAAAGTATAATGATGAAATTTTTCATCTATTAAATGATGTTGTTGTTGTAAAAAAAAGAGCTCTTTCAAAATTGATTAGATTAAAAGTGACAGTTAAAGACAAGATGCTTTGTACTTTAAAAGCAGATGGAATTATTGTGTCAACTCCAACAGGATCAACAGCATATTCACTTTCTGCAGGTGGTCCTATTCTAATTCCAAATTTAGAAGTTATGGTAATAACTCCTTTAGCACCTCATAATTTAACATCTAGACCAATCGTATTAGGTAATAAAGAAAAGGTTAATATTTCCCTTTTATCAGATGAAGATGGAGAAATTATAATAGATGGAGATATAAATAGAAAAATAAAAAAAGATAGTGTGATAGAGCTTTATTCTTGTAATAAAAAAATAAAGTTAGTATTACCAGAAAATAGAGATTATTATAGTGTTCTTCATGAAAAATTAAAATGGAATGAGTAATAAAAAAGAGGGTGTGAAAAGCTTTTTATAAATAGAAAGTTTTTTACATCCTCTTTTGATGTACATAGTAAAAAAATTATAAAAATGATAAAATATAAGAAATATAATAAAATGGAAAAAGATGGTGAAAATATGTTAACAAAAGAGATGATGGATAGCTTTTTTGAAGATAGAGGGCACAGTAAAATTATAGGAAGAGAAGCTTTTATGAATTCAGCAGTAATGGTTTTATTTTGTGAGATTGATGGGAGAATATATATACTTTTTGAAAAAAGAGCAGAGGGAATAAGACAAGGTGGAGAGATTTCTTTTCCTGGTGGAAAAAGAGATTTTAAAGATACTAATTTTTTAGAAACAGCTCTAAGAGAAACATATGAGGAAATAGGACTTAAAAAAGAAAGAATTACAGATATAAGAAAATATGGAACAATAGTACTTCCAACAGGGGTAATAGTTGAATCTTTTATTGGATATGTAAAAGATTTTTCTATTGAAGAATTAAATACAAATAAAGATGAAGTTGAAAGAATAATACTTGTTCCTATTGATTATTTTTTTGAAACAGAACCAGATAGAGATTTTGTCAGTGTTGAGAATGAACCATTTTATATTGATAAAAATGGAAATAAGGTAGAGTTTCAGGCAAAAAAATGGGGACTTCCTGAAAAATATACAAAAGCATGGAGTGGAAGACCAAGACGTCTTTTATTTTATCTATATGGTGGAGATGTTATTTGGGGAATAACAGGAGAGATAATTTATAGTATATCAAGAGAACTTAGAAGTCAGATAGATGCCCAAAAATAAAAATATGTAAAGAAAAAATCCTTGACAAAAAATAAAAAAATTATTATAATGATTTGGTGATATTATGGAATTAACAGAGATGATTGAAATAGGAATACTTTTAGATTATTATAAACCTCTTCTTACAGAGAAGCAGAAAAAATATCTTCTAGATTATTTTGAAGAAGATTTATCTCTTACAGAAATCGCAGAGATGAACAATGTTAGTAGACAAGCTGTTTACGATAATATTAAAAGAGGTTGTAAGATTTTAAGAGATTATGAGGAAAAACTTAATTTCTATAAAAAAGATAGAAAGTTATATAATGAACTTGTGGACCTTAGAAAGAATTTCAAAAAAGAAAATCTGGATAAGATTATTGAAAAAATGAGTTAGTCAGAAAATAGGAGAAGCAGATGTTAGAAAATTTAGGAAATAGATTTCAGGACATTTTTAAAAAAGTAAGAGGGCATGGAAAACTTAGTGAGAGCAATATAAAAGAAGCTTTGAGAGAAGTAAAAATGTCACTTCTAGAAGCTGACGTAAATTATAAAGTTGTAAAAGACTTTATAAACAAAATTCAAGAAAAAGCAATAGGAACTGAAGTTATAAAAGGTGTAAATCCAGGACAACAGTTTATCAAAATAGTAAATGATGAACTTGTAGAACTTCTTGGAGGAACTAACTCAAAGCTTACAAAGGGAGTTAGAAATCCAACTGTTTTAATGCTTGCTGGACTTCAAGGAGCAGGAAAAACTACTTTTGCTGCAAAACTTGCAAATAAATTAAAAAAAGATGGAGAAAGACCTTATCTTGTAGCAGCTGATGTATATAGACCAGCAGCTATAAAACAACTTCAAGTATTAGGAGAACAAATAAATGTTCCTGTGTATGCTGATGAAGAAAACAAAGACCCTGTGGATATAGCAAGAAAAGCATGGGGACAAGCAAAAGCAAACGATTTTACTTATATGATAATAGATACTGCAGGTAGACTTCATGTTGATGAGGCTCTAATGGAAGAACTTAGTGAAATCAAAAAAACAGTAAGACCTCAAGAAATACTTCTTGTTGTTGATGCTATGATTGGACAAGATGCAGTAAATTTAGCAAAGAATTTCAATGATAAATTAAATATAGACGGAGTAATACTTACAAAATTTGATGGAGACACAAGAGGGGGAGCTGCCCTTTCAATAAAATCAGTTGTTGGAAAACCTATTAAATTTGTAGGTGTGGGAGAAAAAATAGGGGATTTAGAATTGTTCCATCCAGAAAGATTAGCTTCAAGAATCTTAGGAATGGGAGATGTTGTTTCTCTTGTTGAAAAAGCTCAAGAAAATATAAATGAAGATGATGCAAAATCATTGGAAGAAAAAATAAGAACTCAGAAATTTAATCTTGAAGACTTTTTAAAAATGCTTCATATGATTAAAAAGATGGGACCTCTTGCAAGTATTTTAAAAATGCTTCCAGGAGTTGGAAATGATCTTGGAGATTTATCTCTTGCTGAAAAAGAAATGAAAAAAGTAAGAGCAATTATCCAGTCAATGACAAAAGAGGAAAGAAGAAAACCTGAAATACTTAAAGCAAGTAGAAAAATGAGAATTGCAAAGGGAAGTGGAACTGATGTTTCAGATGTAAATAGACTTCTAAAGCAATTTGAAATGATGAAAAACATGATGAAGATGTTTGGTTCAGGAAAAATGCCAAATATTGATGCTTTAAAAGGTATGGGAAATGGTAGAGGAAGAGGAAAATTTCCTTTCTAGAAAATAATAAATAATATTAAATAAAAATAAAAAAGAATATAAAAGGAGTGATTTTTAATGTTAAAATTAAGATTAACAAGATTAGGAAGCAAGAAAAACCCAGTATACAGAGTAGTAGCAATGGAATCTACTGTTAAAAGAGAAGGAAATGCAGTTGCATACTTAGGAAACTACTATCCATTAGAAGATTCTAAAGTAAGCTTAAAAGAAGAAGAAATCTTAACTCACTTAAAAAATGGAGCACAACCTACAAGAACTGTTAAATCTCTTCTAGTTAAAGCTGGAATCTGGGCTAAATTTGAAGAATCTAAAAGAAAATAATTAAGCTTTTAGATAAGTAAGAAATTAAGATAATTTATATATTTACTTTTATACACAATATATGATATAGTATATTTAATAAAGAGAATGAGGAGAGAACAGATATGAGATTGAACACTATAATAATAATATCATCAATAATACGTTAGTTACAATATTATAGGTGTTATTATGTGGTGTTGTGAATATACTTCTTCTTAATATATAAATTGTTATGTAAAGATTAAGGCAACCTGCATGGTTGCCTTTTTTATTTATCTGTGAATAAAAAAATTATTATTATAAACTTTTAGTCAGGAGGTTTTTATGTACAAGAAGGTATCTACCAGTTTAAATTTCGTAGAGAGAGAAAAAGAAATTGAAAAATTCTGGGAAGAAAACAAAATTTTTGAAAAAAGTATTGAATCAAGAAAGGGAGAGAAAACTTACACTTTCTATGATGGACCACCAACAGCAAATGGTAAACCTCATATAGGACACGTTTTAACTCGTGTAATCAAAGATATGGTTCCAAGATATAGAACAATGAAAGGTTATGACGTTCCAAGAAAAGCTGGTTGGGATACACATGGACTTCCAGTTGAGCTTGAAGTTGAAAAACTTTTAGGAATAAATGGAAAAGAACAGATTGAAACTTATGGACTACAACCATTTATTGAAGAGTGTAAAAAAAGTGTTTGGAAATATAAAGGAATGTGGGAAGACTTCTCTAAGACAGTAGGATTCTGGGCTGACATGGAGAAACCATATGTTACTTATGACAATAACTTTATAGAATCTGAATGGTGGGCTTTAAAACAAATTTGGGAAAAAGGATTACTATACAAAGGATTTAAAATTGTTCCTTACTGCCCAAGATGTGGAACACCTCTATCAAGCCACGAGGTTGCTCAAGGATATAAAGATGTAAAAGAGAAATCAGCAATAGTTAGATTTAAAGTTAAGGGAGAAGATGCTTACATTCTAGCATGGACAACTACTCCTTGGACTCTACCTTCAAACGTAGCTCTTTGTGTAAACCCAAAAGAAGTTTATGTAAAAGTTGAGCATGAAGGATACACTTACTATATGGCTCAAGCTTTAGTTGAAACAGTTTTAAAAGAAAACTACACAATTAAAGAAGAATTTATAGGAAAAGATTTAGAATATAAAGAATACGAACCATTATTTAATTTTGTAAAACCAGATAAAAAATGTTGGTTTGTAACTTGTGATAACTATGTAACACTTACAGATGGAACAGGTGTTGTTCATATTGCTCCAGCATTTGGAGAGGATGACGCTTCTGTTGGTAGAGCTTACGACCTTCCATTTGTACAACTTGTAGATGCAAAAGGAGAAATGACAAAAGAAACTCCTTGGGCAGGTACATTCTGTAAAAAAGCAGACAAAGATATTTTAATAGAATTAGATAAAAAAGGACTTCTATTTGATGCACCAAACTATGAGCACAGCTATCCACATTGTTGGAGATGTGACACTCCTCTTATCTATTATGCAAGAGAATCATGGTTTATCAAAATGACAGCAGTTAAAGAAGACCTAATTAAAAATAATAACAAAATCAACTGGATTCCAAAATCAATAGGTAAAGGACGTTTTGGAGATTGGTTAGAGAATGTTCAAGATTGGGGAATTAGCCGTGACAGATATTGGGGAACTCCATTAAACGTATGGGAATGTGAATGTGGACATAAACATTCAATAGGAAGCATTGCAGAACTTAAAGAGATGTCACCTAACTGTCCAGAAAATATTGAACTTCACCGTCCATATATTGATGCAGTAACTATTACTTGTCCACACTGTGGAAAACAAATGACAAGAGTAAAAGAAGTTATTGACTGTTGGTTTGACTCTGGTTCAATGCCATTTGCTCAACACCACTATCCATTTGAAAATGCAGATTTATTTGAGAAACAATTCCCAGCAGATTTCATCTCTGAAGCTGTTGACCAAACAAGAGGTTGGTTCTACTCACTTCTTGCTGTTTCTACATTAATCTTTAATGAAGCACCATACAAAAACGTTATCGTTCTTGGACACGTTCAAGATGAAAACGGACAAAAAATGTCTAAGTCTAAAGGAAATGCAGTAGATCCATTTGATGCATTAAAAACTTATGGAGCAGATGCAATTCGTTGGTACTTCTATATCAACTCAGCTCCATGGCTACCAAATAGATTCCATGGAAAAGCAGTTCTTGAAGGACAAAGAAAGTTCATGTCAACATTATGGAACACATATGCATTCTTCGTTCTTTATGCTGAGATTGACCAATTTGATGCAACAAAATATACATTAGATAAAGAAAAAATGACTGTAATGGATAAATGGCTAATGTCAAAACTAAATACAGTTGTAAAAGGTGTAGATGAAAATCTATCTGACTACAAACTTCTTGAAGCAGCAAGATTATTACAAGACTTTGTTGATGAGTTAAGTAACTGGTATGTAAGAAGAAGTAGAGAACGTTTCTGGGTAACAGATATGACAGAAGATAAAATCACTGCATACATGACATTATACACAGCTCTTGTTACAATAGCTAAAACAGCAGCTCCAATGATTCCATTTATGACAGAGGAAATTTATCAAAACTTAGTAAGAAGCATAGATAAAAATGCTCCAGAAAGTATCCACTTATGTGACTATCCAACTGTTGATGAATCAGCAATTGATGCAGATTTAGAAAGAGATATGGACGAAGTTTTACAAGTCGTTACTTTAGGAAGAGCAGCAAGAAATGCAGCTAATATTAAAAATAGACAACCAATAGCAAATATTTATGTAAAAGCTGGACATGAAGTTGGAGAGCTTTACCAAAATATTATAAGAGAAGAATTAAATATTAAAGAGATCCACTTTGTTGAGGATACATCTCAATTTACTTCTTATACATTCAAACCTCAATTAAAAACTTTAGGACAAAGATATGGTAAGAAAGTAAATGAAATCAGAACTCTACTAGCTGAAATAGATGGAAGCAAAGCTAAGAAAGAACTTACTGAAACAGGAGTGTTATCACTTACTCTTTCTGATGGAGAAGTTGCAAACTTAGCAGAAACAGATTTATTAATTGAAAGTGGACAAACAGAAGGATATATGCCTCTAGAAGATAAAGGAATAACTGTTGTTCTTGATACAAAACTTACTCCAGAACTACTTGAAGAAGGATTTGTAAGAGAGATTATCAGTAAAATCCAGTCAATGAGAAAAGAAGCAGACTTTAATGTAATTGATCATATTGTTCTTTATGAAGAAGGAAATGACAAAATTAAAGATATAATTACAAGAAATGCTGACGCTATCAAAAACGATACTTTAACAGATGAAATTGTATTTGATGTAGCTGAAGGATTTGTACAAGAATTTAACGTAAATGGAGAAAAAGTTAAGTTTGGTGTAAAAGTAAAATAATTATATAGAAAAGGCAGCAGATAGCTGCCTTTTTGTTATTTTTTATCTTAGAAATTATAATTGTTTTATGATATAATATAATAGTTTAATTCATGTGAAAACAAAATTTGGAGGCAGTTAATGAACAATCTTTTTGAAGCTGTAGCAAAAGAGTTAAAATTAAAATTAACTCAAGTGGAAAACACAGTAAAATTATTAGATGAAGGATCAACAGTTCCTTTTATTTCAAGATATAGAAAAGAGGTAACAGGAAATCTTGATGAAAATCAAATAGGAGATATTTTAAAAACTGTAACATATCTTAGAAATCTTGAAAAGAGAAAAGAAGAGGTAATAGCTCTTATTGAAGAACAAGGAAAACTTACAGAAGAATTAAAATTATCTATTGAAAAAGCAGAAAAATTACAAGAGGTAGAAGATCTTTACCTTCCTTATAAAAAAAGAAGAAAAACAAAGGCAGATATAGCTATTGAAAAAGGGTTAGAACCTTTAGCACAATATATTTATCTAATGAAATCTTATGATGATTTAGCTAAAAAAGCAAACGAATTTATAACTGAAGAAGTTGAAACAGTAGAGGAAGCAATAGAAGGAGCAAAACTTATAATTGCTCAAGGAATTTCAGAAAAGGCTGAATACAGAGAAAAGTTGAGAGAACTTTTATTAAAAAATGGTATTATAGTTTCTAAAAATACAAAGAAAGCAGAAGAACTAGATGCTAAAAAAGTATATTCTGATTATTATGAATATTCAGAGCCAATAAAAACAATCCCTTCTCATAGAGTGTTAGCAGTAAATAGAGGGGAGAAAGAGGATATACTTTCAGTTTCTTTAAAAGTTGAAGATAATGTAAGAGAGAGAATGGACAGTATTCTTTTAAGTGAATTTAGTAATAAAGAGGTTCTTGAATTTTTAAAAACTATAACAACAGATGCTTTTGATAGACTTATTTTCCCTTCAATAGAAAGAGAAGTGAGAAATGTTCTTACAGAAAAAAGTGAGGCAGAAGCAATAGCTGTATTTAAAGAAAATTTAAAAAATCTTTTATTACAACCACCTTTAAAAGAGAAAAATGTTTTAGGACTTGATCCAGGGTATAGAACAGGTTGTAAAGTAGCCATAGTTGATAAAAATGGATTTTATGTAACAAATGATGTATTCTATTTAGTTGAAGAGATGAACACTCCAAAACAACTTGAAACATCAAAAAATAAAATATTAAAATATATAAAAGATTATGACATAGATATTATTGCAATAGGAAATGGAACTGCTTCAAGAGAAACAGAAAGTTTTGTTGCAAACACTCTAAAAGAATGCAATAAAGATGTAAAATATATAATAGTAAACGAGGCAGGGGCTTCTGTTTATTCAGCTTCAAAACTTGCAAATGAAGAATTTCCAGATCTTGATGTAACAGTAAGAGGAGCAATTTCAATAGGAAGAAGAATACAAGATCCTTTAGGAGAACTTGTAAAAATTGATCCAAAATCTATTGGTGTAGGAATGTATCAACATGATGTTGATCAAAAAGAACTTGATAGCTCTCTTGATGAAGTCATAGCTTCAGTTGTAAATAGTGTTGGAATAAATGTAAACACAGCTTCATGGGCTTTATTAGAACATGTTTCAGGAGTTAAAAAAAATACAGCAAAAAGTATTATAGAATATAGACGTGAAAATGGAAACTTTAAAAACAGAAAACAACTTTTAAAAGTAAAAGGTATTGGTGCAAAAGCATATGAGCAGATGGCAGGATTTTTAATTATTGAAGATGGAGAAAATATTTTTGATAATACAATAATTCACCCAGAATCATATAATATTGCAGAGGAAATTTTATCTGTTGCTGGAATAACAATGGATGAATATAGAATTAATCTTAATGAAAGCAGAGAGAAATTAAAGAAATTTAATTATAATAAATTTGCTGAAGAAAAAGATTATGGAAAAGAAACAGTAAAAGATGTTTATGAAGCTCTTATAAGAGATAGACGTGACCCAAGAGATGAACTTGAAAAGCCACTTTTAAAATCAGATATTTTAAAAATAGATAATCTTAAAGAGGGAATGGAGCTTGAGGGTACAGTTAGAAACGTTGTAAAATTTGGGGCATTTGTAGATATTGGGCTTAAAAATGATGCTCTTCTTCATATTTCTGAAATATCAGATAAATATATTGATGATCCAAGTAAAGTTCTTTCAGTAGGACAAATAATAAAAGTAAAAATAAAAGATGTAGACTTAAAAAGAGAAAGAGTTGGATTAACAAAGAAAGGAATGTAAGATGAAAATAAATCGTGATTCTCTTCTTATAAAATTAATTTTTTATAATAATATAGCAATAGTTGTAACAGCAATAGCTATTGCTTTTATAACTACTTTTATTACCTTTCAGGATATGGAATCAAGACTTATTACAAGAGCAGGAGAAAAAATATCTCTTCTTGATAAAGCTAAAACAAACTATCTATCTAAGGTGAAAGAGGATTTATACGAGGCTTTAAGGAAAGATTTACTAGATAAATTTAAGATAACAGGAAAACATGAAATAGATATACAACTTTTAAAGAGTGAACTTTTAAAAAAAGATTTTCAGACTTATTATAGAGTAGGTTTAGCGGTTGTAGATAGTAATGGTAATATATTAGGAAAAGCAGGGGAGAAAGATATTTTAAATTCTCAAGAAATTTTTGAATATCCAGAAATTTCAAAAAGAATACAAGAGAAAAATTATCTAATTTATCTTAATGATAAAATTTATTCAAAGATAATAATTCCTTATAATGTTACAGATGATAAAAAAGTAACAGAATATCTTGTAGCAGCTATTCCTTTAGACTTAAATTTTCTTCAATATATGAAAAATTTTATTGAATTAAGAAATGAAGATAGAATTTTTGCTGTTGTAAAAGATAAGTATGTAAATGGAGATTTTTCAGATAAAGGCAAAGAAAATTTTATTTCTCCAGAAAGTTTTAATACTTTAAAAAAAGCAAAGCAAAAATATTTTTATAAAAAATCAAGTATAGAAGATGGAGCTTATTATTTAGCAATCCTTTCCTTGAAAGATTATAAAGATGAATATATAGGAAATTTTGGTGTAGCTATTTCAAGAGAAGAAGTTTTTAGGACAAAAGTAATTGTTGGAATTTTTATTTCAATAATTGTTTTTATGCTTGTTGGAATATGCACAACAGTATTTACAAAAATTTTAAGAAATCTTATATCTCCTTTAAGAGATATAACAGAAGCAGCTGAGAGAATAAGCATGGGAGATTATGAAACACCTATTAAATTAGAAGGAAGTGGAGAGATAAAAACTCTTGCAATCTCTATAAAAAAGATGCTTGGTAAACTAGAGGAAAATCAGAAAAAACTTAAGAGTCAAAATAAAAAGTTAAAAGAGAACTTAAATAAGATTACAACAATAGAACAATTACTTTTAGGAATACAGATAGAAGATGATGTAACAATAACAGTAAGAAAAATAATGTCAGCATTTACATCAGAGATGGGGCTTGGATTTAGTAGATGTATGTTTTTTAGATATAGCCGTGAAAGAGATGTAATGATGGGAGAGTGTACTCATATAAATTCTCATATAGCTGAAATAAAAAATGATATCTTAAAAGAAAGAAAAAGTGGATTTGATTTCCAAATAAATGAACTTAAAGATATAGTTCCTTTAATAAAAATTCCTTTTTCTGAAGATAATATTTCAAGTAGGGCTTTAAAAACAAAAGATATTATCTATTACAATGATAAGGGATATAAATATGATTTAGGGAATGATTTATTTAAAAGTCTTGGTCTTAAGAATTTTTTAATTTTTCCTATTTATAACGTAGATTATTATTCAGGTGTTATTATTTGTGATTATTTTACAAAGGATAAGGATATAACAGAAGAAGATATTGAACTTTTAAGACTTCTACTTATGAATATATCAGTAAAATTAAAAAATAAAACAAATGAAGAAGATAGAATAGAAATAGAAAGAAATACTACAATTAATAAAATTTCAGAAAGATTTATTAATACAAGACAATCTGCTTTAAATAAACTTCTAGATATTCTTGAAAAAACTAAAAATCAGGATAATGAAAATATTTCAGATAGAATACAAGAACTTGAAGAACAGATTAAAAAAATTAGAAAGAGTAATAAAACTCTTATGGAATATTCAACTCAAAGTAAGAATAAATTAGAAAGAGTGAATATTGAACATCTGATGGCAGAAGTAATAGAGGAATTTAAAAGAACACTTATTTTAGAGGGGAAAGAGAAAGATATTATTATTTCTTCATTTATAAGTTATACAGGAGATGTGTTTGGAGATAATAACCGTCTAAAAAAAGCCTTTATAGAACTTTTAAAAAATGCCTATGATGCTGCAATGTTAGGTAAAAATCTTCCAAGAAAAATTAATGTTATCGTTATAAGAGATAAACATGCTAACAAGATAAAAATAGATATTAAAGATAATGGAATTGGAATGAGTGAAGAGAGAATAAAAACTATTCAAGAACCTTTTGTAACTTATAAAGACGAGGCACCAGGACTTGGAATACCACTTGTTATGAGAGTAATTAAAGATTGTCATGGAGTAATTAAATTTAATTCAGTAGAAAATGAAGGAACAACAATAAAAATTACTTTAAATCTATTTAGAGAAGATATTAAAAGATAATAGGATTGATTATTTAAAAATATTTGCTAAAAAG
>JAHHTB010000119.1 GCA_020024855.1 Fusobacterium sp. | reverse complement strand
TATTATACATTTCTAATTCTTCAAAGAATTTCATTCCAGTACTACTTTTTCTAGCGATTCTTGAAACTTCATTAAAAACAACTAAATTGAAAATTTTTTTAGAAATATCAGAGAAGAGTTTATTAAATTCTATCCTATCATCTTTTCCACCACTTTCAACATCTTTATATATTTTAAAAATTTCATAACCATTATCTTTACACCAATCAATACATTTTTGTTCTTGCATTTCATAAGAATTAGCATTTCCTTTAGATTGCTTTTTTGTTGACACTCTTATATATATCGCTGCTAACTTCATTATCTTTTCTCTCCTTTATCTTTAAATATAAGGAATCTAAAATATTTATTGCTTCTTTATGTGTATATTCCATTTTATAACCTCTCTTTTTATATTTTTAAAATAATTTTACTTTAATCTCTTGAACTTCCTTTTGCCAAAAATTATTATAAATTTTGAATTCTGATAATGATATTTTTAACTTTTCTTTAAAAGTATCATAAATTTTATCTTTCTCTTTTAAGAAAAACATATCTATCACTGTGCTAAGACATATCAAAGCACAAGCATATGTTTTATAAATTCTGTAATCTACTTCATAATATTCCTTTTGAAATAGATTATTTCTATTTTTTTCTTCAAAAGAAAGTTCAGAATCAAAGTTTTCTTCAACTATTTTTTTTATTTTAGTAACTTGTTCTTTCATATGTTCTTGAATATAATTATATTCAATGAACTTTTTAGTTTTATTCACTACTGATGTTAGAGTTCCTTTTAAGTAAGGTTTTAAATAACAATGCTCATCATCATATAGTTTTCTATGTTCTTGTAAAAAATCACAGAAAGCACTCAATATAACACCAACATTGTGAAGTGGTTTACATTTTTCGTTTATAAAGTTATTTACTTTTGTGATTTTTCTTTCTTGCTTTGAAAGTTTTGGTTTAATCTTTCTCATGTTTTAAGCTCCAATCTATACAAATAAAAAATCCCCAGTAAATTAATACTGAGGATTAAAAATCTTAAACTTGTAACATATATAATTTTATACCAGCCTCACAACTCTTTATATTTATAAGCGAGTTATGAATATTTATCATTTCTTTTTCAATTTCTTTTGTCAATTTATCTATCATTCTTTTAGTAGATTTTACTCTATCTTGATATGAGGGTATAAAATCATCACTATAATTTAATTTTTTCTGATAACAACTTGTTAAGTAACTATTTGAATGAATTAGTTTTTCCATTTCATTAAATTTTTGAATATATGCCATTTTAAAATCTTGATAGCCTTGAATATTAAACATATAAAGTGTAAAACCGTCTTTTGTAAGAAGATATTCTTTGTAACTTCTTTTTTGTCCTTTTGTTTTATAAGTGCTTGGTATTATTAGAGAAACCACATTTGGATTTTCTAAAATTTTTTCTAAATCTCTTACTACATGAAAATGTTGTTTTCCTAATTCTTTTGCTATAATTCTGCTACTTACTACTAAACCATATTGAGAATTTTCTTGAATAACTATTTCCATTATTTTATTCCTCCTAGTTTCCAAGCAATTTCCATTGCAATAGTCCATGAAGATGTAATAAATTCTCCGTCAAGTCCTTTGATTTTTACAGAATAATTTCCGTCATTAAGTTTGTGTAATTTCATAATTACTACCTCCTAAAAAATTTGATTTTTTAGAAGTAATACTGTAAAATATACTTGTTGAGGGTATTGTATTTTACAGTACTACCCCTTTGTAGTTGTCTAACAATTATGGAGGGGATTTTTTATTTTTTCTTTCTTATAATAATTTCTTGAGTATTTTCATTTACTTCAATTTCAATATCTCTTTCTTCTTGTGTAACTTTTATTTTATCAAGAAAAGATTTTGGAATACTAAGTTTTGGAGAAATACTACCAGAACCACTTTTTCCGAAAGAAATTTTTAAGTATCTTTTTTCCATTTCTTCCTCCTCTGTCGCTACGATATAATTGTATATCAAATCGGGGCGATTGTCAAGATATTTTTTATAGTTTTTAATTTCCTCAAATTTGGGGAGATTAATTTTTATTATACTCCACTAACTCCATAAAACTATTTTTAGGTAAATAAAAACCTCAGGTTTCACTCTGAGGTTTTATTTTATAATTTAAAAATTTTGAAATTATATTCTTCTTTAATATCATTAAGTTCTAAATCTTTTCTTATTAATTTTAAAATAGTTTCAGGTTTAGTACTTGTAGGATTATTTTTTATTCTTTCAACTTCTTCAATAACTTCAGATGAAGCATAAATTAATAACCTGACAGTTTCTATTATAAAGCGTTTATTTATTTCATTATTCGGTTTATTATTAGCTACACAAGAAAGATGTTCAGTATAAACTTTTAAAAATTCATGATAATATGTTTGTTTTAACTCAAAATTTTTTTGCTTTCTATCTAAAAATCTTTCATAAAAATTCTTAAAAAAATAAATGAACATTGATATTAATAAAGTTATGATTACTCGGTCTTTTAATAAATCATAATAAAAAAAGATAGATATAATTATAGCAAAGAAAATAAATATTACTACTTCATATTCTTTAAAAAATTTTTTGATAAAAATCACCTTCTTTTAATATTTTTTATTTAGATAGTAATATTTTTTTCAATTAATGTCAATATTTCCTCAGTACTATTTACTTGCCAATGTTCAAAATTTATTATTATTTTTTATTAAATAATCTCTTTATTTTCTCTAATAAACTAAGTTTTCCAACCCAAAAAGGTCCTTGTCTTTTAATTTTTATTTTCATCTATCTATGCCTTTTCTCTTAAAATTAATAATTTTTTATTGGAATTACCTCTATCTTGAGATAGAACTATCTTTTGTGCCGCTTCAAAATTATTTGTTTCAACTAAAATTTCCTTTGTTAATCTGTGCATGATCTTGTATTTAAATGTCATGTATATATCACCTTTTTAAATTCTTTTATATTTGTTATAATAAAGGTGCTTACAGGCTCTCAATCTATAAGCACCTTGAGATAGTATCTACTGCAATAGATATTATCTCTTTTTATTTATTGAATAATGTTTCTACAACATCATCTTTATTAAGATCCACAACATCATTGTCTTTTACATCTTTTTTTATAATTTCTCCTGTGCTTTCATCAATCACTTCTGCATCTCCAAATAGGTCATCATTATAGCTTCCAGTGATTTCTTTTGTTTCTTCATTCATTTTGAATGTAGCATTATCTTTTCTAAGGTTTTCAATCATTTCAACAGAAATAGGTAACCATTTAAGCATTTTTTTAGTAACTGTTTTTAATGACATTTCTACAAAGTTATCATCCCAAACTTTATTTTTAAACTTTCCTTTTCTGTATTTTTCTTCATGTTCTTTTACTTCTTTTACTGTCATATATTCAAAAGCTCTTGTTCCATCTTTTAAGATTGCTACAGAATAGAAACCTGTAACTTCTCCTCTACCATCTGGATTTGAAAATGCAGGAACGTGTTTTAATGTTCTTTCTAGTCCATACTCTATAGAGAACTCATCATTTGAATATACTGGATATGCATAAATATCAGAAAGTTGTCCAGTTCTTCTTAGTAATTCAATCATACCTTTATAACCTAATTGGAAGTTACATTCATTTCCATAAGGTATTAAATAACATTGTCCAAGAACTCCTGGTTCAAGTCCTAATTGTGCAGCAGTCATAAAAGCTCCTAGAAGACTTGGTTGTGAACAAGCTGCAAGTTTTGGATTTTGTCTTATACAAGTTATTGCAACTCTAATGAATTTATCTCCTGACATATGTTTTGGTAAAGCTGCTGCAAATTGTGCTTTTCCACTTTCTATTACATCAAAAATTGTTTTTTCTTTCTTTTCTACTACTGTTCCACCTTGTTTAGCTGCTAAGCTATTCTTTGCTGTTTTTGTTTCTGCCATTTTTATTTTTCCCCCTTAAAAAATTCTTTTCTAAATTCTTTTAATTTTCTATCAATTTTTCTGATTATTTTATCTTTATTTTTCCCTGTAAAAGTTACTTCATGCTTTTCTGATTTATAAGGATTTTGTACTGTACAACACAATAACTTTTTATCTACAGGATAGAATTTTAATTCAAGTTCAAACTTTCCAAAAATATGTTTTTCTTTTTCCAAGTTAGCTCACCTTCAAGAACTTTGTTTCTTTCATAACAGTATAATTACTTTCTATTTTTTTATACTGTTCCATAAACTCAGCATTTTCTTTTTCCATCAATTTTTTATCAGTAGATTTTCTATTTTGAGATACTATTGTAAACTTATATTCTCCTGCAGTAGCTTTTCTACAGTCATTCTCATTCATTTCTTTTAATATCTCTTGCTCTATTAATTTCTTTTTCTTCTCAAGCTCATCTATTTCAGTTTTAACAGCTTTGTATTCCTTAGCCTTGTCTTCTATTGCCTCAAGCTCTACAACCTCATCTGTTGAGTTATCAGCCTCAGATAATAGAAATTTACTATATGCTTCTGTTCCATCAGGCATTGGTGGTATTCTTTTTAGAATATTATTTTCCCAAAAATCATTACATTTCTCTTGAATAAGTTGTATATCCTCATTAGATCTTTCAATATAAAATTCTTTGTAAGTATTTCCGCCAATAAGACAAGCTATATAAGCATAATCTAAACCAGTTACACCTAAATAATGCTGCACTTGTGCAAAATAAGAATCAGGAATTGTTTCCCCACTCCATTCTTTATTGGCAAAGGCATTTGCAGTTTTAATTTCTACTACTCCCCAGCCTTTTTCAAGGTCATAACACATTCCATCTACATTAGCTACTAAGCAACCTTTTTTCATTGTGAATGGAACTTCATAACAAAAGAAATCCTCATGTAATCTTTGAAATTCTTTGAAAATAACACTTTCTAAGTTATGTCCCCAATGTGTGTACTTATTTCCTTTAAAATCACTTCCTTGTGTCTTATCAATATAGACATCAATTATAGATTTATAAGGATTTACACCAACAACAGCTCCTGCATCACTTCCACCTATTCCATTTCCTCTGATGTCTTCCCATTCCTCAGTGTCTGAATACTCTATGATTTCAGTATCAGAAGGAATGATTTTTTGAAGTTCTTCTTTTTCCATTGTTCTGATTTTTGCCTCAGCAGTTTTAATGAACTGTTCTAGTTCCTCTTTCTTCATTCTCCAAAAACCAGTAAGTCCTAAAGATTTTGCTTTTTCTCTTAACTCTTTTAAAGTCATATATTCTTCATCTCCTATTTTAGTTTTGATAAATTCCATAAAAATTTATTTATGGAATCTAAAAAACTAAAATTATTAAGGTAAAAATTTTACTCTTATTCTTTCAATTTTATCTTTATTTTTATTCTTTTTAGATGTTGATATAACAAAGTTAAAAAATATATCCTCATTCAATAAAGAATTTTCTTTTTTTATGGCCAACATTTTAAATTCATTTTTATTGTTATATGAATTTAATTTTTCTAATTGTTTTAAAAATCTTTCAGAATATTCTTCAACATCTAAAACTAAATCTTTAAAGGGCAATTTATTTCTATCTTTTGTAAATTTATAAATAGCACTTGTAAAGTCTTTAGGATTTATTATTACGCAATTTAAAACTTCCATATTATCACCTTATTTTTATAATGTTTTTGTATTGTAAATTTCATTTGTCATTCTTGCTACTTCTTTGGCAGTTTCTGAAATCCCTCTGCCTCTTATAAGAATTGATAAACCTTTAATTGAATAAGATATTTCACATTGTCCATTTACATATTTAAAATTCATATATTTTTTCATAGTTACCACCTCTATTATAAAAATTATTATTTTATTTGTTGCTTTTAAGCAACTGAAATATTAAAAAATTTTTTATTTTTCTTTGCTTTCAAATATATTTTATTCTTTTTGTTGCCTTTTGTCAACTAATTTTATAAAAAATGTTGCTTTTTTGCATTAAGTTGCTTTTTAGCAAGTGA
>JAHHTB010000118.1 GCA_020024855.1 Fusobacterium sp. | reverse complement strand
CCTCTATTTGGCTATTTTTTATTTTTTGTAAAAACTCACAGCTGAGTAGTTACTTCCAAAGTACAACGAGTTGAATTTTTATCCTCATATATGATTTTTAAAGTTTTACTTTTCTTAAATATTTCTATCTCATTATCTATTAAAAGAACATAGATCTCATCAGGTTTATATATATTTACAATTCCAACTCTTTCAAATTCAATAGGATGTTCAGTGATAAGTTTAACTTTTGTTTTTTGTATAGATTCATCATCAAATTTTATAGTAGAAGCAGGATATTTATCTGTAATTATATAAAAAGAGTGATAATTAAGTATATTTTCATAGTTTCCTTTTCTAATATAGAGAATAGAGTTTTGGGAAGGTTCTGTTTTTATAGAAGAGGTAAAAATCATATTATAATTTCTATCTACTTCCCATCTTCCAAAGGAAAAAATTGATAAGATTAAAAAAAATACTATATTTAAAATTTTTTTCATCTTCCCTCCCTATTTTTCTAATTTATATTAATAGAAATTAAATATTCATTTTTTATTCTTTTACTGCTTTTTCATCAATTTTTATTTCACTTTCATAAATTTTTATCATAGCAGGTTTTCCATCAACAGGGAATATAAAAGTACTTTTGACTGAAGATTGTTTTGGAATATTAATATCATCAAAGGAAGAGATAGCAAAAACTGCAAAACCTTCAGTATCTAAAAGTTGTAGGGATTTTTTTTCATTAAGATTTGTCAGTCTAATCATTCTATCTGTTTTATTTTTTAAACCAACTGTTACTCTATATTCTAACTTATCTTTTGTCACTGATAAAACAAAGGGAACTATATTCTTTTCAAAATTTTCTTTATCATAAATTATTAAGGCTTCATCTAAACTTTTACCATCTTGTCTCCCAGTATCAATTCCCTCTTTAACACCTTTTAAAACATTTTTTCCAGTGGATACCACCCCTGACACCACTGAAGAAACTACATCAGTTACAGCAGATTTTTCTTCTGAATATGATAATGTAAATATTAATAGAGTTAAGATTGAAATTATTTTTTTCATTTTTACCTCCTAAATAGATATACTATAAAAAATTATCTTCTAAAAGTTTTGATTGGATACTTCTATTTTAAAAGCTCTATTTTCTAAATTAAAATAGATAGTGATACTTATTTCATTATTATCCATTATTTTTATAATGGTATACTCTGATGATATTCCTAATTCTGGATGATTACTGTAATTTGTTGGAATATGTTGCCAGCCATCACTTAAAGGAAAATCTTTGATTAAGATATCAGGAGTTAAATTTTTCAACTCTTTATTGTTTAATTTTATGCTATCACATGTTTCATTATAAAATATGATCATAGAATTTACTATACCCTCTTCAATAGCTTGGGTAGGACTATCATTATCCAAGATATTTTGATTGGCTATTGTAACTTCCAAGAGTACACCATCTTTTTCTAAAAGTCTAATAATCTTTCCACCTTTTAAAATGCTTTTTTTATCTTTTGATAATGACCAATTTGTACGCATGTTATAGTAATCTTCTCCAACTAGTGGATTTAAAAAATAGGGCTTTTTATCACTTATTTTCCAACCATTATTAATAAATTCTTTTAAAGCACTAGGGATAGGAAAATATGTTCCATTGACTTCAATTCCAAATTTATTATTATATTGTATCATACTGTCTTTATTCTCCATTTTTTCTGAATTAATTGAAAGAGTATTTCCAAATAAAATTGTAGAAATATTAATAAAAAAACAAATTATAATAATTAAAATCTTTTTCATTGCTATAATCTCCTATATTTTATGAATGATTTTTTATAGATACAGTTATATCAAAAAATTTCTGTAACACATTATTTTCTCTATAATAACTATCTATCTCAGGAAAAATAAATTCTTCAAGATTTATTTTTTTTAAATTCTCATAATTTACTATAAATAAAAGGAATTTCCTACTTCTTTTGAAAATCTACTGAATCCTTAATAACTATTCGATCATCATTCTCATCATAAAGTGTTCCATCTATGTTAAACCTTTGCTCCTCTATCATTTTTCCATTATTTATTTTAGCTTTTAATTGAAGATTGCCATTATCATAATAAACTTCATAAATTCCTTCTTGAGTATTATTTTTAAATTCTTGTCTTGTCCATACGTTTCCATTTTTATAATAATCTTCTTTTAGACCATTAAGTTCTCCATCTTTATAGTTTATTATTGATTCTAAAGTACCATCTTCTAAATAAGATTTCCATTCGCCGTCCTGTAGATTGTTTTTATAACTTCCTGAAAGTCTTATATTTTTATTTTCGTGATATTCTTTGAATTCTCCATTCATTTCACCATTTTTATAAATTACTTCTCCTTGAAGATTTCCATTTGGATAGTATGCTTTAAATTTTCCCTCAAGTATACCATTTTTATAGTTTGCAGATACCCTTAGGTTCCCTGTATCACCATAATATTGTTCTGTAAGTCCATCTCTTTCTCCATTTTTAAAGTTAGCATTGTCAATTAGGATTCCATCTTCTGTGTATAATTGGAAAAGTCCATTCTGTTTTCCTTTTTTCCAATGCCCTATTTCTTTGATATTGTTTTTAAAATATATGACATTTAATCCATCTAGCTCTCCATCTTTGTAGGAGTAGATATTTAGGTATGAATCACTTCCACTTTTGACTCTACCACTAAATATTTTATTATTCTCATCATATAATTTAGAATTGATATTTTGAAGTTTGAATTCATCTTTTGCAGGTAAATATCTATAAAAATAATATCTATTTTGATAAGTATAAGTTCCAACTGATATTATAAATAAAACTACTATCCCTAAAATGACTTTAACTTTCATAGAGTACCTCCTAATTCATTATCTTAGTATTAGAACATTATTCTAATAATTTTTGAAATAAATGATATTATTAAAAATATAGTTCCTATTCCTAACCAAATATATTCCCTTCCTTTATTAGTTCCATCTTCAGCTATCCAATATTCTTTAGGATTATTTTTATTTACTAATAACTTATACTCTTTTCCAATTTCATATTCTACATAATTAGTGTCTTTTAATTTTTTCATAAAATTTCTAGTTGCTTTTGGCATCTGATCAATATTTATATTTTTTAATTCATCAATTTGTTTTTTAGATGTATAACTACCTCTGTATTCTTCTTTATAAGTTATTCCATCTATTGTGTATCTAAATATAGGAAAGCTTCTTCTTAATGTTGGAGAATAAGTATAATCAATAAGAACTCCTTTTACACAAATATTATCTTTCATAGTTTTGTTGTATTGAAAAAGATTGAAACTTCCTATTGCTATGAAAACTATTCCTATTATTTTTAACATATTTGGCTCCTTTTTTTTTAATAAAAAAATGCTCATAACAAAATTATTCTTGAATTAAAAAAATAGTTTTTGTCATAAGTATCACCTCTTTGTGATTAGAATATAAAATTTTGTAATATTTCTAGTTGATATGAGTATACTACAAAAAATTAATTTTAGCAAATGTAAGTTTAAAAATTATACAAATACAAAATAGTGTTTATTAAATGTTTTTAATGTTTTAAAATCAAAGTAAATATATTTTTTATTGACAAAAATAAAAAAATAAAATATAATAAAGCAAAAGTTGTTCACGTGTTCATAAACGTTTTAAAGTTTCAATTAAAAATACTATACACTAACTAAGAAGGAGAATACTTATGAAAAAATTTACATTGATTACATTATTTTGTACTTTAGCAACAGGAATTATAGCTGGTGATGGTTGGCATGAGTCTATGACAGTATTTAAACATGGGACATTAAATACTTCAGCTGGGAATACTAGTGGATTTAGAATTCCTGCTTTAACTTCAACAGGAAATGGGAGATTAATAGCAGTAGCTGATTATAGATACAAGAATAAAGACTGGAATACAGATATGGGGACAACACAAGGAAATCCTATTCCATATTTTGTTATAAAAGTATCAAATGATGGAGGAAATACTTGGATTGAAAGTAAAATAAAGGCTCCTACTTTTTATAATCCAAAAACAGGTAAATATGAATCAGGAATGACTGACCCAGCAATAGTCCATAATACAGGAACAGAAACTACTTTTTTATTTGGGTATAATAATATTGGACACATTGCAGTAAATGGAGGAAAATCAGATTTTTTTGTTTATTCATCCAATGATAATGGAAAAACTTGGAGTGATCCTAAAAGTATAAAAGATGAGATAATGAGTCAATTAGTAGAGCAAGGAATACCAGCAACTAAATATGAGAATATTCTACAAGGACCAGGTGGAGGATTAACTTATAATGGTGTTGTATATGTACCTATTCAATTATTTAATGAAGACACAATTAGTTGGGGGGATAAATTTACTTCAACTTCTGGATTTATATATTCTGAAGATAATGGGAAAACTTGGAAAGTACAGACATTAGAAGGTGTTCTTCCACAAGGAAACTCTCCAGAAACAACAGTAAGTACAAGCGAAAGTAATATTTTTTATCATAATGGAAAGATATGTTTAGCAGCAAAAGTTGAAAATAGTGCTAACAATCCTGAATTTTCTAAAAAAAGAGTTGTTTATTCATATGAGAATGGAAAATGGGAAAAATTAGAGGAGAATTTTTTACCTGATGATATTGCTAAGTGTGAAACAAGTACTTTAAGTTTAGACGATCAAGTATATTTAGTGGCTTATTCAGCTGATATAAAAGGAACGAGAACAGATTCTTTTATAACTACAAATACAGGAAGAAGAATAAAAATTTATGATGGAGAAACTTATGGATATACTTCAATGACTCAAGATCAAGATAATTTGTATATTTTATTTGAAACAGCACAAGGAAAAGCTGACATTGAAATGAGAAGATACGACATATCATCAAAAGAGTATGCAAACCTAAATGCTCAAATATTAGAAAGAGGACAAGGGATTTTAGGTATTCAAGATAAATTGATGGAGAGCAAAAACTATCTATCAGGAGAATATACAAGTGAAAATGAAAGTGGAGTATCTTCAGTTGTAGAGTTGAATAACTTTAAATTAGGAGCTTTCTATAAAAAAACAAAAGATAATAGTGAAGATGTATATAGAACAATAAAATATAATTCAGAAGAAACAACATTAGTTTTATCTCAAGATAATGCTTTTATGCAAGATGATAATATTTTCATAGGATATCAAGCAGGAAAAATAAAGTATGTAAATAAATCAAAAAATGATTTAAACTCATTTGTAATAGGATATTCATTTGATAGAGATTTAGAGAATGAACTATCATATAGATTTGCAGTAAATGGAGTATACTCAAACAATAAAGTAAAAAGAAATGAAGAAGAAGGAGTAGGAAGAACTACAGATTTTGATTCATATAGTGTAAGTATGAAAAACCAACTAACTAAAGATATAGATTTCACTTCTAAGAATAAATTAAATTTAATTGCAGGATTAAATACAACAGTATTTGGACATGAAGATTTTGAAGAAGATGGTGGAATAAAGACAATTGATGGTGGAAAATGGAATAATGCAAAAGTAGATAAAAGTAAAAATGTATCAAATGAACTTTATGTAAAAGCAACAGTGGATCAAAAGATGAAATTAACAGATAAATCAAGCTTAAAACTAGCAATGGATTTAGGTTGGAAAAAAGAGTTGATGAATGTAGATGACTGGAGAGATGAATTTACAGTTTTAGATGTAACAAAAGAGTATTCAACACCAGTAAAAAAATATGATGGTGGAGTAGGAATGGCAACAGTATCAGCGACATTTGATGTAGCTGAAAAAGTTGAACTAGGAGTAGGTTATTCAGTAGATACAACAGGAGAAGGAGTAACAACAGGAAAGGTTACTTATAAATTTTAGAGATTCAAAAAGAGATAAATAATTTTTTAAGACTTTCTTTAAATTTAAACAAAGAGAGTCTTTTTTTTATAAAAATATGTTAAAATATAATAAGGAAAAGATATGAAGAGAAAATTT
>JAHHTB010000117.1 GCA_020024855.1 Fusobacterium sp. | reverse complement strand
CTTAGATATATTGCAAGATATAAAAAGAACAAAGGTATATTTTGAAGGATTATTAGAGAAATTAAAATTGAGATTAATAGAAGATGTAAAGAAAATATTTAGTAAAAATAGTGACCAATCTCTAATTTCAATAATGAAAAATTGGGAAGAAGAATTAAATGAAAAAACTAAAGAACATATTTTTAATAAGAATGAAAGTAGAGTTTTGGAATTAATTCGTAGTTCTAAAAATAATGAGATAGTTTTTATTGAAAAAATAGCAAGAATGTTAACCTCTTTAAGAGTAGAAGATTGGAATAATAGTATAATAATTAAATTTTTACAAGAAGTTAAAGAGTTTAAAACTACTGTAGAGGAGTTTAATAGTAATTCTTTGAATAAAGAAGAGGGGAAAAATAACTCTTATAAAATAACTTTTGTAAATGAAAATGGAAATGAACAGGCTAAAACTTTTGATAAAGTAGAATATACAAGAAGAGCAAGTCTACTTTATAACGATCTATTGAGTTCTATAGATGAGATGGGGGAATCAATATCTCAACAGGAGATAAGACAGATATTAATAGAGATATTAGAGAAATTTTGTTAGGGGGATTTAGATGAAAATAGCATATTTTGATAATTCAGCTACTACATTTCCAAAACCTGAGCAAGTGTACTCTTTTATGGATAGTTTCTATAGAGAGAATGGAGTCAATGTAGGAAGAGGACAACATAAGTTAGCTTCAAAAGCAAATTATTTAGTTGAAGAAACCAGAGAGTTATTAAAAAAATTACTACATTGTGAAAATAAAGAGGTAATTTTTACTAATACAGCTACTGAAGGGTTAAATTTATTATTAAATGGAGTGGAGTGGGAAAATGATATAAATATATATATATCTCCATTTGAGCATAATTCAGTAACAAGAACTTTACATAATTTAGAGAAAAAATATAGATTAAATATTGAAATATTAGATTTTAATAGAGAGTTATGTGAATATGATTTAGAAAAAATATATCAAAATTTTGAAAAAAAGCCACCTAAATATATAATTATAAGTCATTGTAGCAATGTATTTGGAATAGTTGCTCCAATTGAAGAGATAACTAGAGAAAGTAAAAAATATAAAGCATTTAACATTATTGATATGTGCCAAACTGCGGGACTTATAGAGACAAATGTTGGAAATGAAAATATAGATGCAGTTGTTTTTGCTGGACATAAGACACTTTATGGACCATTTGGAGTATCGGGAGTAATTTTAAAAAAAGGAATAGAGCTAAAGCCATTGATATTTGGTGGTACAGGTGTAGACTCTGCAAATCAGGATATGCCTTATAATTTACCAGCTAGATATGAAGCTGGAAGTCAAAATATTTTGGCAATATCTGGATTAAATTCTGCTTTGAAATGGATTCGAGATATTGGAATAAAGAGTATTTATGCTAAGGAAGAGAGTATTTTAAAAAAATTAATAAAAATTTTAGAAAAATATAAAAATATAGAATTAATTGGGTATAAAGAACGAGAAAAACAGGTAGGAGTTGTTTCTTGTAGATTTAAGAATTATTCGGCTGATGAGATAGGACAGGTATTGAGTGATATGGATATAGCAGTGAGAACAGGATTACATTGCTCTCCATATGCTCACAAGTTTTTTAATACTTATCCAGCAGGAACAGTTAGATTCAGTATAGGGTATTTTACTGAAGATGAAGATTTGGAACAACTGGATAAAGTTCTAGATTACATAGAAAAAAATTCTTAAAAGGGGATAAAATGAGTTTAAAAGAATTAGAAATTAAAGAGGAATATCGATCCTTACAAGATGACATTATTAGAGAGTTTTATATACCATTGTTAAAAAATAGCATAAGTTATAAAAGAGCTGTTGGTTTTTTTTCATCATCTTCATTGGCTGAAATAGCTAAAGGGATCAATGAATTTATAAAAAATGATGGGAAAATAAAATTGATTGCTTCTCCTAAATTATCTGAAAAGGATATTGTAGATATAGAATTGGGTTACAAATTGAGAGAAGAAGTGATGAAAGAAAATATTCTTATGGAACTTTCCAATCCGAAAGATGAGATTGAAAGAAAACAGATCAGTTTATTATCCTCATTGATAGCCCAAAATTATTTGGATATAAAAATAGCCTTTATGGAAAATGATTCAGCTTTAGGAATGTATCATGAAAAGATGGGAATATTTGAAGATGAAAATGGAGATTTGGTAGCTTTTTCAGGCTCTATGAATGAAAGTTTAACAGCTATGAAAACAAACTATGAAACAATAGATGTATTTTGTTCTTGGAGAGATGGAAGCAGAGCTGAAAGAAAAGATAAAGCTTTTGATAGAATTTGGAATAATAGTGAAAATAATATTAAGATCTTAGAATTTCCTGAATTAAAAAAAGAATTTGTAAAAAGATATCCAGTTAAAGAAGATAGTGCTTTTGATGAAGAAGTTAAAGAGGAAGATGTTTTATCGAAAAATAATTATCCAACTATTCCAAATAATATACAACTATATGATTATCAATTAGAGGCTATTGAAAATTGGAAAAATAGAGATTATAGAGGGATTTTTGATATGGCTACAGGATCTGGAAAGACCTTAACAGGATTAGGAGCTCTATGTACATTATCAAAAGAAGTGGATAATCAACTTTTCGTTATAATAGTCTGTCCTTATCAACATTTAGTAGAGCAATGGGTAGAAGATATAGTTAAATTTAATATAAAACCAATAATTGGTTATAGCTCTTCTAAACAAAAAGATTGGAAAGATAGATTAAATAGAGCAATTAGAAATCAAAATTTAAAGATAGAATCAAAGAAATTTTGTTGCTTTATTTGTACAAATGCAACTTTTACTTCAAATTATGTTCAAGATAAATTGGATGAAATAAAAGGAAGAAAACTTTTAATAGTAGACGAAGCACATAATTTTGGATCAACTAAACTTTTGAAAACTTTGCACGAAGGATATGAGTATAGATTGGCACTTTCTGCTACATTAGATAGGCATAATGACGAGGTAGGAACTAATAAATTACATGAATTTTTTGGAGAAAAGGTAATTGAATATACGTTAGAACGTGCTATTGCTGATGGAAAATTAACACCGTATAAGTATTATCCAATACCGATTTATTTAACACCAAATGAATTGGAAGAGTATACAAATATAACTTATGAAATATGTAGGCATATAAATGTAGATGATAAAGGAAGAAAAAAATTAGATTCATATGGAGAGATTTTAGCTATTCAAAGAGCTAGGATAATTGCAGGAGCTCAAAATAAACTATCAAAACTAAAAGAGAATATTCTTCCCTATAAAGATGATAAATTTATTCTTATTTATTGTGGGGCAACTAATGTTTTGATAGAAAATAAGGATATAACTGAAACCAATGATAAAGATTTAAAACAGATTACAGCGGTTACTCAAGTATTGGGAAATGAACTAGATATGAGAGTGGCAAAATTTACTTCTGAAGAGAGTATAGATGAGAGAAAAGAGATAAAGGATGCTTTTGAAAAGGGGTATTTACAAGGATTAGTAGCTATTAAATGTTTAGATGAAGGAGTAAATATTCCAGATATAAAAACTGTTTTTATTCTAGCGAGTACAACTAATCCTAAAGAGTATATTCAGCGAAGAGGAAGGGTTTTAAGAAAATCTAAAAATATTACTAAAGATTTTGCCGAGATTTATGATTTTATAACTTTACCACGTCCATTAGATACCGTACAGTATTTAACCCTTGAGCAATTAAAAATGGATATTTCTTTAGTAAAAAAAGAGTTGATTAGAATGGAAGAATTTGGTAAATTAGCAATGAATCCATCTACCACTAGAAAGTTTATTTTTGATATAAAAGAAGCATACAAAGATAATATAAGATACTTTGAGGAGGAATATGATTATGGAGAATGCTATTAAAATAGATGAGAAAATAATTGAAAAGATAGCAAAGAAAACTGTTGTTTTAGAAAAAGGAAATTTAAAAACAAGAGAATTAACAGATGCTAAAATAGTATTAGAAATTAAGAGAATTATCGAGGAAGAGGTGGAGATAGATTAATGAAAATTATATATATGGAATTAAAAAATTTCAGACAATTAAAAAATGCAAAAATTGAGTTTTCCACTGATGAGTATAAAAATGTAACTATAATAATGGGAAATAATGGAACTGGTAAAACTACTTTAGCACAAGCATTTTCTTGGTGTTTATATGGGGAGACGAATTTTAAAATAAAGGATGTCTTAAATAAAGATGTTGAAAAAAATTTAGAAAATAATTTTGGAACAAGTGTTGAAGTTAAAATAGGACTAGAACATGGTGAGATTAAATATGAAATAACAAGAGAACAGAGATATCAGAAAAAAGGAAATAATAGATTAATTCAAGAAGCACCAGAAGTAAGATTAATACTAAAAAGAAAAGATGGCACGGTTATAAAAGTAAATGATTGGGAGAAGGAGATAAGAAATATTCTACCAAGTGAGCTTTCAAAATACTTTTTCTTTGATGGAGAAAGAATAGAAAAGATGAGTAAGGAAGTTCAAGGGGGGAAAAGAAGTAATGAGTTTGCTGAAGCTGTAAGAGGTCTATTGGGATTAAATGTAATAATTTCAGCTCTTGATCATTTAAAACCTAGATCTAAGCAGAGTGTTATAGGTAGATATGAAGAAAGTTATGATCAAAATAGTAACTCAAAAGTAAAAGATTATACAAGGAAATTAAGAAATTTAAGAGAAACAGTTGAAAAAAATCAGCAACGTATGAATGAGATTAAGGAACAAGAAAAAAGTTCAAAAGAGATAATAGCTGAATGTAAAGAGAAATTAAAATTTATGGAGGAATCTAAAAAGCTCCAAGAGAAAAGAGATAAAAAAGAAAGTGAAAAACTAGCTTATGAAAAGCAAAAGACTGAAAAGATAAGTTCTTTACTTAAAGATTTTAATTCGGGAGCATTATCGTTCTTTTCAAGATATATGATATTAGATACTATTGGAGAATTAACTAATTTAAAATATGATGAAAAGTCAATTCCAGAGCTAAGTTCAAAGGCAATAAAATATCTATTAGAACATCATAAATGTATTTGTGGAAGAGATATTGAGGAGGGAAGTGAAGAGTATAAGAATTTAGAAAAGTTATTAGAATATCTACCTCCAAAATCATTAGGAACATTAATAGGAATTTTTACTAATGAGTCAAATATTAGAGCAAAACAGAAAAATGATATATATAGACATATTCAAGAAAATTATGCAGATATTGATAAATTAAACGAAAAATCATTGGAAATTAGAGATGAATTAATTGCTCTTGATGAGAAACTTTTAGGAAAAGACGTAACTAAAACAGTGAACGATTTAACAAGAGATAGAAAAAATGCTGAAGTAGATATAGAAAGATTAAGAATAGAGAGAGAAAAATTAAGTAAGGATACAATCGAGAGAGAATACTTGGTGACAAATTTAGAAAGAAAAATAACAGAGTTAAATTTAACCAATAAGGAAAATAGAAAAATAGAGATTTATAAAGCTTATGCTTTAGGAGTATATGAGTATTTAAGCAAAATTCTGAATGAAAAGGAAACAGAGTTAAGAAATTATTTGGAAGATGAAATTAATAGTATTTTTAAAACTATATATGAAGGTGGATTGAGTCTAGATATTGATAAAAATTATGGAATAAAAGTTCAAGCTGATAATTATGAAACAGAGACTTCAACAGCACAGAGTATATCAGTAATTTTTGCTTTTATAAGTGGAATAATAAAATTAGCTAGAGAGTATCAGAAAAATGAAAATAAAGAGTTAGCATCAGAGCCTTATCCGTTAGTTATGGATGCTCCATTATCAGCTTTTGATAAGCATAGAATAAAAAAGGTATGTGAGGTATTACCTGAGATTGCTGAACAAGTAATAATTTTTATAAAAGATACAGATGGTGATTTAGCTAAAGAAAATTTAAAAAATAAGATAGGAAAGATGTACAATTTAGAAAAAATTAATGAATTTAATACTAATGTAAAAT
>JAHHTB010000116.1 GCA_020024855.1 Fusobacterium sp. | reverse complement strand
TCAAAGTAATTTAAAAATTAATAATCAAGAGATGATAAATACACAAAATTATTTATACTTTCAACTTACTAATTACTTCAAAAAAATCCATTAATACTTTACCTGATTTTTCTTCATCAAGTAGACTACTATAACTTATAGTAGGTGTATTCAAATTTTTAAGATGATATAAAAATTTAACATCATTATTTATATATTCATTATTTTCAATTTTTTTAAGTAAATTAGCTTTAGCATATTCATTCATAATTATAGTTATATTTAATATATTAAATGAATCTTCTTCTACATTATCAAATATTGTAATATAGCCAACATCTATTTTTTCATCATAATTGGAATAAGCTGTATAACAATCAAATCTTATTTCAAGTTTTTCTTTTCTTATTAGATTGTATAATTTATCTAAATCTATATATGAATTGATAGTATTTATATTAAGTGATTTTAATACAATTTCCATTGATATCTCCTTTAAAAATTTCTATCTATTCTTATATTATACTTCATTTTTATAAACAATACAAATAGCAAGAACTTAAAATATTTTAATCTCTTTTTTCATAAACATAAGTTCAATTTCACTATTTTTTTGGAATAATTTATTTTCTCCTCTATTTAAAAGGTCAACTAGAAATTCAATTCCATTTTTTGAAACAGTATATCTTATAATATTACCTGTAATCATAAAATCTTTTATACATGCATTTGTAGTACAAAAATCTTCTTCTTTATAGTTTCTTCCTTTTTCTCTAACATAGATAGATTCTGGACGAATAGCTACTGTTTTTCCTTTTATTCCAAAAAGTTTTTCACTATCTTCACCTTTAAATATATTATAATTTCCTATAAAATCAACCATAAACTCGTTTGCTGGATTTGTGTATATTTCTTCTGGTGTTCCATACTGTGAAATTTCCCCTTTATTCATAACAAAAATTCTATCAGAAACAGCAAGAGCTTCTTCTTGATCATGTGTTACAAAAATAGTTGTTATACCTAATTGTTTTTGAATTTTTCTTAATTTTTCTCTCAAACTTTTTCTTATTTTAGCATCAAGAGCTGAAAGAGATTCATCAAGAAGAAGAATTTTAGGTCTTGTTATAAGAGATCTTGCAAAAGCAACTCTTTGTTGTTGTCCTCCAGAAAGTTCATTAGGATAAAAATTTTCTTTTCCATTAAGATCAACCATATCTATAATATGTTTTATCTTTTCATCATAATTTTTTTCTTTCTTCATTTTTAGTCCAAATTCTATATTTTCCCACACAGTCATATTTGGGAAAAGAGCATAATTTTGGAAAACCATTCCTATATTTCTATCTTTAGGAATAGTATTTGTCATATCTTTTCCATCAATAAATATCTCTCCATTATTTATTGAATTAAGTCCAGCAATACATCTTAAAAGAGTACTCTTTCCACACCCTGATGGTCCTAAAAGAGTTACAAATTCTCCCTCTTCTATATTTAAATTTAATTTTTTTAATACTTGTGTATCATTAAATGATTTTTCTAAATTTCTTATTTCAACAAAACTCATTTATTTTCCTTTCTTTTCCTTGAAATTTTTTCTATGTTTATAGCTATAAATGTTACAATAAATATGAAGATAAAAAATAGTGTTACCATTGCACTTGTAAAGTGTCCACTTTTTCCTTTCATATTATAAAGATATACTTGTAATGTTTCATATCTTCCACCAATAAGAAGATTAGCATACATAAATTCCCCCAAAAGAATAGCTAAACTAAGTATTCCAGAACTCATAATTCCTTTTTTTAGATTTGGAAGAATAACATATATAAAGGCATGGTAATTTGTTCCACCAAGAATATTAACTGTTTCAACAAGGCTTTTCAAATGCAGTGCATCAAGATTATTTTTTATTCCTCTATAAAGAAAAGGAAAGGCTACTGAAAAATAAGCTCCTATTATTATTGCTGGAACACCAAAAATTTTTAAATTAAATCCTGAATAAACTTTTAATATCCCTACTGCCAAAACAACTGCTGGAACCATAAATGGTAAAAGAGATAAAAATTCTATTACTTTTAAAATTTTTGGAAAGTAATAAGCTGATATTACTATAGATGGAATTATAACTATCATACTTACAGCTAATGATATTCCACCAATTAATAAACTTCTTTTTAAAGAATCTATAAATCTTCCATCTGTTATTAATTGTAAAAACCATTTTCCTGTAAAACCATCTGGTAAAATTGTTGCTCCCCAGCTACTACTTAGAGAATAAATAACTGTTCCTATTACAGGAATAGAAAGAAAAGTAAGAATTAATAATGTAATAATGTAATGCTTTCTATTATTTTTGTTTTCCAATTTATCTTTCCTCCTGTTTAAATTTATTATTTTGAACAAATTTTTCATTTATAAAAAATACTAGTAGTATCATCATTATTAAAATAACTGCAAGTGCTGATGCTAAATTTGGCTTTAAAATTACATCTCCAGAGATTAAAGCTCCTATTCTTATTGGAATTATATTATAATTTGAAACCATTATTCCATAAGCTGTTGCATATGCTCCAATGGCATTTGTAAAAAGAATAATTCCTGTTCCAATAACAGAAGATTTTAATATTGGAAATCCTATTTTTAACCAATAATCAATTTTTCCACCACCAAGAAGACTACAAGCTTCTTTCCATCTTTCATCTAAAGAATCAAAAGCTGGATAAAGAAGAAGTGTTCCAAGTGGTATTTGGAAATAAGTGTATACTAAAATTAATCCATATTGTGTATAAATATCAAAACCTTTTATTCCCATTTTTTCAAAAAGTAAAGTTACTACACCATTTGCTCCCATGATTATAATAAAAGCAAAGGCTAAAGGTAAACCAGCAAAATTAGACATCATATTTGAATATAAAAGAACATTATCTCTTATTTTTTCGTTTAATTTACTTATAGAATAAGCTAATTGAAAAGATATTATTATTCCAAAAATAGTTGATAGTGCTGAAACCTTTATACTGTTATAAAATCCTTGTCTATAAAATTTACTTCCTAATATATATTTATAATTATAAAGGGAATAGAACTTCTCACCATCAGCTCTAAAACTTCCCTCTATAACTGATATTATGGGTATTATAAGGAAAAATATAACCATCAATAAAATAGGAATAAGAAATATTCCATACTTTATTTTTTCTTTAGTTTTCCTTTTCATTTTTTAATACCCCCTATAAATACTTTCTACCTTATTTTTCATTTCACTTGTGTCAATTCCAAGTAATGTTCCTATAATTGAGGCAACATACACTTGCTCTAATCTATGACTTAATTTTGTTTTCTCATCATCATTTATTATCCAAAATGGAACTTCTGATTCAAGATCATTTTTTCCACCATGCATTCCATCTATATTCATTCCATGATCAGATGTAACAATTACAACATATCCAGCTTCTATCCATCTAGGAACAAAAACAGATAATAAATTGTCAGCAACTCTTATTTTATATCTATATTCTTTACTGTCAGAACCATATTTATGTCCCATATCATCAATATTCATAGAATGGATTACAAGGAAATCTGGATTATATTTTTCTCTAATATGTTCACCATCAAGAAAAACTGCTTCATCTGGATAATAATCAAGAGTATAAAATCTACCATGTTGAATAGCTTTTGTTTCATCATGTGTATTTGTATCTTTTAATTTATTAAAAGGAGCAGAATTATATAGTTCACTTAACCAATAATACCCTGATGCTCCTGTTGTAAGTTGTGCATCTCTACATAATGAAAATATATTTTTTTCTTTTGACATCATAGGGATTTCATTTGTAACTATTCCATGTTCTATTGGTTTTTTCCCTGTTAATATAGTTTCATATAGGGGTTTTGAAAGGCTTGGCATTTCAGCCAAGACCTTTGCAAATTTTGCTTTTCCATCTCTTTCAAGTGCAGTCATATACCCCATACATTCTGAATTTTTATAGTTTAGTCCATCTAAAAGAACTAGTATAACTTTATTTTTATTTTCCATAGCTATTTTTATAAAGTTTATTTATTTACTTTATAAATAACCTCCTCTTGCCATAATTGAGAAATGTTTTCAGATGTTTTTTTCCATGCATCAAAATCTTTTACAGGTCTTGCATTTTTATATTGCTCATTAGGAAGAAGTTTTGCTTTTACATCTTCTGGTAAAACAACATTTGTTCTAATTGGTTTTGCATATCCCTCTGCTAAGTTTATTTGTCCTTCATCACTTAGGATAAACTCTCTTGTAAGTTTTGCTGCATTAGGATTTTTTGCATATTTATTTATAATTGTTGCATATCCACTAGTTAAAGAACCATCTGATGGAATTAAAACTTCAAATTTTTCTTTATCAATTTGATCTCTGTAGTTAAGTCCATTGAAATCCCAAACAAGTCCAACTTCTACTTCTCCTTTTTCAAGGTTTGCTATTACAGGGTCATTTAAAAGAAGTCTACCTTCATCAGCTAATTTTCCAAAATAGTTTATAGCTGGTGTAATGTTTGATTCATCTCCACCAAGAGCAAAAGCTGCTGCAAGAACTGAGTTTGTTGCTTGAGATGCAATACCAACTGCTCCAACTGTTACTTTAGCATTACTTTCAGCTAATTCTTGCCATGATGTAGGGATATCTTTTACTAATTCTTTGTTTACAATAAATGCTATTGTTCCTGTATATCCTATTACCCAATGTCCATCTTTATCTTTTGCCCACTCTGGAATTTCTTCCCAAGTAGTAGGTTTATATGGTTGAGTTACTCCTTGAGATACAGCAACAGTTCCAAATTCATATCCAATATCTCCAATATCTGCTGTTGCATTTTCTCCTTCTGCTTTAAATTTTGCAATTTCTTCAGCACTAGACATATCAGTATCAATATGTTTTAAACCATATTTTGTATTTATATCTTTCCAAGTTCCTACCCAGTTTGCCCATGCATCTGGCATTCCCACACTATTAACTTGTCCTTCCTCTTTAGCAGCAACAGTAATTTCTTCTAACGTCATTGGCACTTTAGTTGTATCTGCTATATTTTCTTCTTTATTACCACAACCAGCAAAAGCTCCTAAAATTAAAATTCCTAATAATGTTTTTTTCATTTTTCTCCTCCTAAAATTTATAATTTTATTAATATTTTTGTTATATTCTTAATCTAAATTTCTATACTCAACTTTTCTTTTTTCAAAAGTAGAAAATTTTTCAAATCCTAATTTTTTTAATAAGTTTCTAGCCTCATCAAAATCTCTCATTATATCTGTTGCTCTATGAGCATCAGAACCCATTGTTATTATTTTTCCCCCTAGTTCTTTATATCTTTCTAAAATATTTTTACATGGGTGAAAATCTCTAAGTCCATATCTTAAAGCAGAAGTATTTATTTCTATTCCTATATTTTTTTCAATAAGTTTTTTAAGAATATTATCTATAATATCTTTGTGTAAATTTAAATCTATTTTTTTATAATCTTCATAAACACTTCTTCCATATCTATTTACAAAATCTAAATGTCCATAAACACTTATTTCTGGAAAGATATCTATATTTTTTAGAATTTCTTCAAAATACATTCTATGAACTTCATCTTTTTTATACATTTCAAAAATCTTTTTATCTGATATATCCATTCCTCTCACACAATGAGATGAACCTATTATAAAATCTATATCTTCACATTGAAATATCTCTTTATATTTGTCTTTTAAATGTGGTTGAAGTCCTAGTTCTATTCCTATCTTTACTTTTATCTCCTTTCTATATTGTTTTTTTATTTCTTTTATTTTTTTAAGATATTCTTTTAAATCCAAATCAAATATATTCACTTCTTCTGGGAAATCTAAATCTAAATGGTCAGTTATTGTTATTTCGTCCATCTTAAGAATCAATGCTCTTTCTATTATATTTTCTAATTTTTCCATTGAATCACCAGAAAAATTGCTATGTATATGTGAATCAGCTTTGTACATTTTATCCCTCCTTTTCATATGCAAAGTATACAATGGTTAAGTTTAAAAGATATTTATAAATTGTAAAATCTTTGTATAAAAATATACTAAAAACTCAAGAGGTGATGTATAAAAG
>JAHHTB010000115.1 GCA_020024855.1 Fusobacterium sp. | reverse complement strand
TAAATTTAAAACTTTTCAAATTTTTTATCTGAACTATTTTTATTTTTATATCTCTTCTCATACAAACACTTATAAAATCTATAATAAATATTATGAAAAATAATATAAAAATAATAGTGGCAAGTTTACTATATTTCAAATGATTTAAATGCGTCCACATAAGTTGCCCTATTCCACCAGCACCTACAAATCCCAGTATAGTTGCACTTCTAATATTACTTTCCAAAATTAGAAAAAATATAGATACAATATGTTTACTTACACTTGGAATAACTGAATAATACATTATCTGAATTTTATTAGCCCCTACTGCCTCTATTGAATTTAATTCATTCTCTTTTATCTCCTCTACCCTTTCTCTTAAAAGTTTTTGAGACATTAAAAAACTGATTATAGCAAGAGCCATTGTTCCAGAAAATTTTCCAATACTAAAAATACTTACAAGAACTGCTGCCCAAATAAGACTAGGAATAGTCCTTATTATTGAAAAAAATTTATTAAGAATTGATGCAATTATCTTAGATGGAGCAATATTTTCAGCTGTTACAAAAATAAATGGAATTGAAAAAACAAGCCCCAAACTAGAACCTACTATTCCCATTTCTATTGTTTCTTTTAGTGCTGTTATTAAAGTTTCATTATGGGATAAATTTGGATGAACCATTTTTAATAATAGTTTCATCATATCTGGTATCCCTTTTATAAAAGTAAAAATATTTACATCAACAAAATATCCTAAAGTAATTACACTTATTAATATCATCAGCAAATATTTTAAATTATCTTTTCTTTTAGCTGTCATATATACTTCTAAGGATACCATCAGTTATTTCACTCCTTTTATCATCAAAAACTATTTTTCCTTTTTTTAAAGCAACTATTCTATCAGCATATTTTAAAGCTATATTCACATCATGAATATTTACAATAACCGTTATCCCTTGAGTTTCATTTATTTTTTTAAAATATTCCATAATAATTTTTGAACTATTTATATCAAGACTTGCAACAGGTTCATCTGCTAAAATTATTCTAGGCTCTTGAACTAAAACTTTTGCAATAGCCACTCTTTGCTTTTGTCCTCCAGAAAGTTCATTTCCTCTTACAAATGCTTTTTCTAAAAGTCCAACTTTTTTTAATGCCTCTTCAGCTTTTTTATATTCTTCTTTTGAAAAAATTCCTAATAAAGACTTTAAGGAAGACTTGTAACCAAGTCTTCCTGTTAATACATTTTCTATTACAGATAATCTATCAATTAAATTATAGTCTTGAAAGATAAATCCAATTTTTCTTCTTTTTAATCTTAAATCTTTTAAGGAAAGGTTTGTCATCTCTTCATCATCTATTTTTATACTTCCATTTTTAGGTTTTACTAAAAGGTTAATTGCTTTCATTAAAGATGACTTTCCTCCACCAGAAGAACCTATTACAGCAATAAATTCTCCATCTTTAACTTTTAAATTTACATTATCTACAGCTTTAACCTCTCCGTATTCCACAACTAAATTTTTTATTTCAAGCATTCAATCTCCTATTTTGCTAAATCAATATCCATTAATTCCGCTGTTGTTCTTATTCCATCATAATCACTATCTTGAGCCTCTTCAAATCCATATAAATTAAATAGCTCTATTGTTAATTTTTTCCCCTCTTCTCCATTAAGTCCTTTTAAAAGTCCCTCTTTTATTTCTTCTTTTAATTCTGGAGACATATCTCCTCTTACTGTAACACTTATATATGGAATATTATCAGAATAACATAAAACTTCTGTTTGCTCTATTATTCCATCAAATTCTTTTTGATATTTTTCTCTTGCTCCCTCATACACAGCAATAGCATCTACATCTCTATTTAAAAGTAGTTGTAAAGATTTGTCATGTCCACCACTATATACAACTTGAATATCTTTTTCTAAATCTATTCCATTTTTCTTTAAATATGCACCTGGATAAAGGTATCCAGAAGATGAAGATGGGTCAACAAAAGCCACTTTTTTTCCTTTTAAATCCTCTATACTTTTTATTCCACTATCTTTATTTACAAAAAATTCTGAACGATAAAAAGATTGTCCTTTTTTATTTAAAGCCTTTAAAATTACTTGAGCATTACTCTCTTTATTAGCCAATACATATGCAAATGGTGGAATAATTCCGAAATCTATTTTAGATGCACTTATCCCTTCAACTATTCCTACATAATTTGTTGCTGTGACTATTTCAACTTTTTTTCCTATTGCCTTACTTAAAACATCAGCAAGTGGAGCTGTTGATTCTATAAGTTTATCTCCATCAATAAGAGGAACAAAACCTAATTTTAAAGTTTCATTCTCTTTCTTATCTCCACACCCTGTAAAAACAAATAAAATTGTAATTAAAAAAATTAAAAATACATTTAATCTTTTCTTCATAATTAACCAACCCCCATTTAAATTTAATATTTTATATTTAAATTATACTCTCTTGTAGCAATTATGTTAATTTTTATTCAAAAAAGTGTAGTAATACAATCTGTATAATAAAATTTTATTTTATTATTTAATGAAAACTTTAAAAAATGATATAATACCTCTAAAAGATTTAAGGAGTGAGATAATGTTTTATATAACAGGAGACACACATAGGGATTTTGAAAGAATAAAGTTATTTTGTAGTGAAAACAAAACGACAAAAGATGATGTTCTAATTATTCTTGGTGATGTTGGAATAAATTATTTTGGTGGAATAAAAGATTTAACTGTAAAACACTCTCTTAGTAAACTTCCCATCACTTTATTTTGTATTCATGGAAATCATGAAGAAAGACCATTTAACATTGAAACATATGAAGAAGTTCAAATGTTTGATGGAAAAGTATATTTTGAAAAAGAATTTGACAATTTAATCTTTGCTAAAGATGGAGAGATTTATAATTTTGATGGTCTAAACTCCATTGTTATTGGTGGTGCATACAGTATTGATAAATTTTATAGAATTGTAAATGGTCTACACTGGTTTAAAAATGAGCAACCATCTGAAAAAATAAAAAAATATGTAGAAAAGCAATTAAAAAATAAAAAATGGAAAATAGATTTAGTTTTAAGTCATACTTGTCCTTTTAATTATAGACCTACTGAAGCTTTTTTACCTATAATAAATCAAAATATAATTGATAATTCCACTGAAAAATGGCTACAAACAATAGAAAATAAATTAGATTATAAAAAATGGTATTGTGGACATTTTCATATAGAAAAAATCTGTGACAAAATGAGATTTTTATTTAATGATATAATTGAACTTAAAATATAAAAAGGGTTGTTGCAAATTGATGACTTTTAATCATTAAGCAACAGCCCCTTTTATTTAATTATTATCCTTCTATTTGAATATATTTCTTTTCTTCTACTTTTGGTTGTTCCTCTTTTTTAGGTACTTCTAATTTTAAGATACCATTTTCAAATTTAGCTTTTATATCTTCCTCATTTACATAATTTCCCACATAAAAACTTCTCATACATTGTCCTGTATATCTTTCTTTTCTTATGTATCTTCCCTCTTCATCTTTTTCATCTTTATTTTCATTGTGAGAAGCACTAACAACTAAATATCCATTTTTTACTTCAGCTTTAATGTCTTCTTTTGCAAAACCTGGAAGTTCTACTTCAAGCTCATATTTATTTTCTAGCTCTTTAATGTCTGTATTTCCTATTGCTTTTCTACCTTTAAAGTCTGTAAAAAAATCATCATCAAAAACATTATCCATAAATCCTTTGTTAAAAATACTTGGCATAAACATATACACCATCTCCTTTTGATATACATATTACTTTAGTTCATTTGTTTATCCCAATAGCCTTTTCCTTTTCTACAAGACAATTATATATCTTTTTATTAGCAATGTCAATATACGAGTGCTAATTTTTGATAAAAATTTATAAATAAAAAATTGCAAGGGATAAATTATCTCTTATAATTTTTTTATTTATTACTCTATACTATTTTAGTAAAATGAAGCTTAATAAAATAATCAATAATTGTTCCTATAAAAAGTTTTGTTTCCTCATCTTTAGCTTTAGATGAAATCTCTCTTAATTCTTCTAGGGATAAAGTTTTACATTTTTCAAAAAACTCATCAAAATACTTATTTAAACTTTCTGGCATATCTTCATCTGTATCTATATTTTTTATTATCTCTCTAGCTAATCCTAATTTTACATTAACTTCTGATAATTCTTTCAAACTTTCATACTTTGATGATTTTAAAATATTACAAGAGATATCTTCTACTATCTTGTACAATTGTCCTATTGATGTTTTTATATCTAATTCATTCACACCATGTTTTTGCATATATTTATGAAAATCAGCTAAAATTTCATCACTTTTCTCTTTAAGTATCTCTCTTTGTAGATTAATTTCATAAAAACTATAGTTATTGTCCATATTATCAACCCCTATTAAAAAAATTTTTATAAGATTAGATATAATTTTCTTAACTTTTATTTTTTTAGAAACATAAAAACTTTTATAAATAATTTTTTATATTTTAATATTTTTCTGATAAAATTACAATATAAAGTGTGGATAATTTTATATTATTTATCTTACACAAAAGATAATCTATTCAAAAACAATACTTAAATGTTACTTTTTTTAGACCAAATAAATGTTAAAATAAACGAAGTACTAATTGTAGTAAGCATTGCAATCAAGTATACCAACCAATATTGAGGCTTTATTGTCAAAATTCCCGGTAATCCACCAACACCTATACTATTAGCCATTACACCAAAAAATCCACATATTCCTGCACCAATTGCTGATCCTATCATTGCACATATCATAGGATATTTATATTTTATATTCACCCCATACATAGCTGGTTCTGTTACACCAAGATAGGCAGAAATTGAAGCAGGAATAGCAACATCTTTTTTCACATTTTTAGAAGCAAAACTCATAGCCAAAGAAGCTGTAGCTTGAGAAATATTACTTAAAGCTAATAAAGGGAAAATCATAGTTCCACCTATTTGTTGAATAAGAGTAAATTCCACAGCATTTGTTGTATGATGTATTCCTGTAATAACTAAAGGGGCATATAAAAATCCAAAAATAATAGATCCTATTACTGCAAATCTACCTGTAAGTAATATTTGGAAAATATATCCTACAAAATTTCCCACCTCTCTTCCTATTGGTCCTATTATAGAATGAGCTAAAAACACAGCAGTAATTAAAGATATTAAAGGAACAATCACTATCCTTAAAGATGTAGGAATTATTTTATTAAGTCTAGTTTCAATAAATCCAAGAGTAATTCCAGCTAGAATTGCTGGGATCACTTGAGCCTGATACCCCACTTTTTCAATAGAAAATACTCCAAAATCCCAAACTTCAGGAGTAAGTTTACCTATATTATATGCATTCATAAGTTGTGGTGATACTAAAGTTATTCCTAATATAATTCCTAAGATTTGACTTCCACCCATTTTTTTTACAACAGACCAAGTTAAACCAACAGGTAAAAAATGGAATATAGCTTCTCCTATAAGCCAAAGGAAATTATTGACAGTTGCCCAAAATGGACTTGCTTGTGCTAATGTTTGTCCTCCAAATTGAATATCACCTATAATATTTCTAAATCCTAAAATTAATCCTCCACAAATAATAGCAGGTAAAAGAGGAACAAATATTTCTGCCATAGTTGATAAAAATCTTTCTAATGGATTCATATTTTTTTTAGCAAACTCTTTATTTTCTTCCTTTGATACTTCCTTTAAATCAAAAAGTGCTGTCATAGTTTTATAAAATTCAGCAACTGTATTACCTATAATTATCTGAAATTGTCCTCCATTAGTAAAACTTCCTTTTACACTTTTTATAGATTCTAATTTTTTTATATCAGCTTTACTTTGATCTTTTAAAACAAATCTAAGTCTTGTCATACAATGAGTAACTGAAGATACATTATCTTTTCCTCCTACTCCTTCAATCACCTTTAAAGCATCATCTCTAAATTTTTCATTAATTTGTGGCATAAAATTTCCTCCTATTTTTTATAATTATTTTTTCTAAAGAATACAAAGGCATCATAAGGACCTAATCTTAAATTTTTTTCTATCTTTTTATTCTTAATATCGTTTGACAAAATACAAATAAAATTTTTTATATC
>JAHHTB010000114.1 GCA_020024855.1 Fusobacterium sp. | reverse complement strand
AATGTATCTCCAATTATTTTTAGTCCCTTTTCTACTTCAATTTTTCCTTTATAAATTTCATCCTTTATAAATTTTGCAAAATCTTTAAAGAATTTTTCTATGTCAACAGAATCTATCCAAAGTTCTTCTAAAAACTCAACACCTTTTTGTAAAGAGCTACTCTTTATTATATCATAAAAATTTTGTAAAAGGTTTTTTGAAGTGATTCCTATTGTCTTACTTGTATCTTCTTCAGTTATTTCCTGCCCTAAATTTGATACTACTACTCTTTCTAAAATAGAAATCGCATCTCTCATACTTCCGCCTGAAGCCTCATAAATAATCTCTAAACTTCCATCATCTATTTTTATATTTTCTTTTTCACAAATATCTGAAAGTTTATTTTTTATTTCTTGATAGCTTAAAGTTTTAAAATCATATCTTTGACATCTTGATATTATAGTTGGTAATATTTTATCTGGTTCAGTTGTTGCTAAAATAAAAATCACATGATCAGGTGGCTCTTCCAAAGTTTTTAAAAGAGCATTAAAAGCCTCTTTTGTCAGCATATGAACCTCATCTATAATATATATTTTCTTTCTTCCTTTTGAAGGTCTGTAATTTATTTTATCTTTTAATTCTCTAATTTCATCTATTCCTCTGTTTGAAGCAGCATCTATCTCAATAAGATCTATAAAGCTTCCCCTATCTATCTCTTTACAAGACTCACATTCATTACAAGGAGTACTACTTATCCCATTTTTTAAACAATTTACACCTTTTGCTATAAGTCTTGCTGATGTAGTTTTTCCTACTCCTCTTGGCCCATTAAAAAGATAGGCATGAGCTAACTTATTATTATCTAGAGAATTTCTCAAAGTTTTTATTATATCTGATTCTCCAGCTACCTCTTCAAAAGTTTTAGGTCTATATTTTCTATATAGTGTCATATGCATAATTTTTCTCCTGTTGAATAATTATTCTAATTCATAATTACCCATTTTTGTTCTTAAAGTATTTCTTGTTATTCCTAATATTTCAGCAGTTTCTACTCTTTTTCCACTTGTAATTTCTAAAACCTGTCTTATAAGTTCTTTTTCTACTTTTGAAATTACATTAGCATAATAAGCACCCTTTCCTGTAGCTTGGAATGCTGATATCTCTCCTTCAATCCAATCTGCTAATATCCAATCTTGTATATCTCCCTTTCTTTTAATAGGTCTATTTCCTAATACATTATTAGGCAAATCTTCTACAAGAATTGAGCTTCCTCTACATAAAGCTACTGCTGATTTTATAGCATTTTTTAACTCTGTTACATTTCCAGGCCAATCATATCTCATTATTTTTTTTATTGCAGGTTTACTAACACCTTTAACTGATTTATTTAATTCTGTATTGCACTCAGATAAATATTTATCAATAATAAATGGGATATCATCCTTTCTTTCTCTTAATGGAGGGATAGTTATTTCTAAAACTTTTAATTTATGATAAAGCTCTTCTATAAATGTTCCATTAGCAATAGCTTCTTCTAAGTTTGCACTTGTTGTTGCTATTATTCTAATATCTGTTTTTATAGGATCTGCCCCACCCATTCTAAAAAATTCTTTTTCTTGCAACAAATAAAGTATCTTAGATTGAATATCTAAATTTAAAAATTCTATATTCCCTAAATGTAAAGTCCCACCATTTGCTTTTTCTAAGTCTCCAGCTTGTGAAAATATTGCTCCTTCAAAAGCCCCCTTCTCATATCCAAATAATCTTCTTTCTAATAATGAATTTTGAAATGAAGTACAATTAATGCTAATAAATGGTTTTTTAGCTGAATCACTAAATTGATGAATTGAAGTAGCAACTGATTTTTTTCCAGTTCCTTTTTCTCCAACTATTAAAACTGGAACTCTACTTATAGCAACCTTTCCAATTTTCTTATATACTTCTACTATTTCTTTTGTTTGCCCTATTAACCTTTCTCCAGTATTTTTATTTTTATCTACTCTCTCTGCCATAAGCTTATGATCTTTTACAGATTTTTCAATAATTTTAACTATTTCTTCATTTTCTACTGGTTTTAAGATATAATCATAGGCTCCTGCTTTTATACTTCCAGCTACAACTTTTAAATTAGAACTTTGCCCTAAAACTATTATAACAGCTTTTTTTTGAAATTCTTCTATTTTTTTTATAATATTGATTAAAGTCTCAACTGGAAGTTGCATTTCTTCTACCAAAACACACTCATATCTTCTCTCTTTTAATGCTTCTATAAACTCTGTTACATTTTCAACAACTTTAATTTCATTATCAATATTATTTTCTAATTTTTCTCTAAGATTGCTGTCTATCCTAAATCCTAATATATTCATCTAAACTCTCCTTTTATATTCTTTCCTAAACACCTTTTAATCTAAAAGAATAATCTAATATTACCTTTCCTTTTATTCTTAAGCCATGCTTACTTAAATATATCTTCCAAGTACGTCCTATATTTTCAATAGCTTTATTAATCTCAGGAACACCACTTCCTTTAATTATTGTAAGGCTTAAAACTTCTCCTCTTTCATTTACATCAAGCTTAACTTTTACAGTTCCTTGTAACCCTCTAAGTTCTGCTTTTTCTGGATAAACAGGTTCTTTATTTGAAGAATCCCATCTAGCAATTATATCTCCATCTTCCAATCCTAATTTATAACCACTAGGAAGTCCTTCTACTCTTCCTTTATCAACCTCTATATTTTCAAAAGAAAGTGTTTTATCTGAATTTATAGTTAAATTTTCATCCTCTTTATTTGACATTATTTTATCTATTATTTTAGAATCACTAAAAACTGATTTTTCTTTTTCTAATCCCAGTTTATCTTCTCTTTCATACTTAAGCTCTTTCTTATAAGACATTGCTGCATCTTCTAATTGGCTATTTTTCTTTAGAGTCTTCTCTCTTGACACCGTCATAACTTCAAAAGATGGTGCTTTTATGGACTTTGAAAGTTCTATTAAATCCAGATTTTTTTCTTTTTTAACTTCTGCTTTTTTTTCTACCACTTTATCTGTTGTTGTATTCAAAGTCTCTTTCTTCTCTGCTTTTTTCTTAGCTGGAAGAGTTTTATTATTCTCCCTAGAATAAGTTTTTTCTTTTTCTAAAGCTACCAATCCAACTTTCAATTTTTTATTTCCTACATCTTCTGTTTTAAAATTAGGCAACAATATTATAAGGGCTATGTTAAGAGCTGAAGCTATAACAAACGAAATCAAATCATTTTTTTTAATTCCCATTTTCTTCAACTCCTATTTTTGAAATACTGTATCTATATCTAACTGCTCTGCTCCTGCTTCTTTTGAAAGTGTCATTATCTCAACTATATAACCATAATCAAGAGTTTTATCTCCACTTATTACTACAGCTTTATTATCTGATTCTGACAATACTTTAGAAAGTTCTCTTTTTAAATTAACTTTTTTTACAGGAATTTTTTTACTTTCCTTTCCTTCTTGATATTTTAAAAATATTTCTTTTGAATTTGTTAAACTAAGTTGAACTTCTTTAACAGTTTTTACCTCTTTTATTGTTGATTGTGGTAAATCTATTTTTATTCCTGTATCAATATCTTCAAAAGTTGTTGCTACCAAGAAAAATATTAATAAAAGGAAGACAATATCAATAAGAGGTGTCATTTCAAGAATAATATTTTGATTATTTCTTCTTTTATATCTTTCTATTTTCATAACTATCTCCTAAAGTAATTAATCACTTCTGTGCTTGCTTTTTCCATATCATTTATAATATTATCTATTTTTTTATTATAATAATTATAAATTATCATAGCTGGTATAGCTACAAATAATCCTCCTGCCGTTGTAAATAATGCTTCTGATATTCCTTCAGCTAATACTGTTGCATCACCTGTTCCATGTATAGCAACTGCTTGGAAGGCCTTAATCATTCCTGTTACTGTCCCTAAAAGTCCAATAAGTGGAGTTACGTGAGCAACCATTGATAATATCCACATATTCTTCTCTAGACGAGTAATTTCAGATAAAGCTGTCTCCCTTGCTTTTTCTTCTAGTGTAGTAAGATTTGTTGTTTTTGTTTCAGCCCAAAGAGAAATTACTTCTTCTACAACTCTTCCACTAGCAGATTTTGAATTTTCTAAAAACTTAATAGCTCCTTCAACATCTTTTTCTTCTAAACATTTTTGAAATCCATCTCTTATATCATCAAATTTATTTCTTTCTGATAAAAAGAAATAAATCATTCTTTCTATAATAACAGTAGTCCCTAATATTGACATAACTGCTATCAAATACATTAAAATTCCACCTTTTTCAATCCAGTACATATATTTTTTCCTCCCACTCAAATTATAAAGCTACTGCTACTCCTACTACTGCTAATATTCCCAATATAATTTTCCAAGGAGATGACTCTTTTTCAACTTCTCCTGATAATTCTTTTTTTAATTTTTCATCTTCTCTAAGTAAATTTGATTCTTTTTCCTCTTTTAATTTTTTATTAGATACATTTAGTCTAGTAGCATCTACTTTCTCCTGTTCCAAAATTATATTTTCTTCTTTTATTTCTCTAACTTCCAAGGTATCCCTATTCACTCCTGTTACTTCTTTCCCTATTGTAACATTATTTTCTGGAGATTTTATTTCAGCAGAATAAATTCCTAAACTCATTGCTAACATTAATAATAAAACTGTTTTTTTCATCTTTTCCTCCAATTATCTTTAATTTTTTATTTCATTAGATGTTTCTATTGTTTTATTTTCCTCTATCTTTTCTGGCTCTTTAACTTGAGTGTTATTATTACTTACTTCCGTTTCTGAATTTTTTTCTTGTGATTTCTCATTTAATTCAGATTGTTTTTGAGCTTCTTTCTCTGCCTCAACACTTTTTATTTGCTCCACTATTTCTTTATATTTTAAAGCAACATTTGAATTAATAGAATTCAAATTGTCATAATATTTCAAAACTTCTGACTTATTATCTTGCTGTAAGCTAATGTATAATAATTTCTCAATTATAAACTCATGATAATCACTAGCTTTTGGATTTTCATCTATCTCTTTATATGCTTTTATAGCTTTATCATAATCTTTTGTTTTTTCAAAAATCTCAGCTATTTTTATCTTTGAAGGGATTACATAATCACTTTGAGGATATAAAACAAAAACTTTTGTTAAAATAACAACTGCATCTTCATTTTTATTTTCTCTAGAATATATATCTCCTATCATAAATAAAGCATAATCCTTATATGAACTAACTTCTAATCCATCTAATTCTTGATAATACTTCAAAGCTTCTTTATATTTTTTATTTGAATACTCATCATCAGCTAAATTTTTAAGAGCATAATCTTTATATGTATTTGTTTCTAACAATATTATTTCAGATTTTCTAGCTTCATCTAACATATCATTATTTCTGTAATAAATTGAGCTGTAGTAAGCCTTTTTATATTTATCATTCAGTTTATCTATCCATGTTTTTATCTCTTTTTTATCATTTGTCATCAAAGAAATATCAATAATTTTCTCTAATGTTAAATCTTTTTCTTCATTTGTTTTTAACTTTGAATACAGTCCTTTATATTCTTCCAAAGCTGTATCAAGTTTTCCATTTTCAACTAAAATTTTTCCTCTCATTATCATAAGATTTTTTATATAAGATGACTTAGGATATATTTTTATAAACTCTTCACTTTCTTTTAAGAAGTTATCTCCATTCTTTAAATATAAATAACATTGTAACTTCCAATAATTAGCCCCTTCTCTATAATCTTTCTGATAATTTTTATTTTTTTCTATCTCTTTAAATAACTCCAAAGCACTTTCATAGTCTTTTTCAGCAAAATATGTATCAGCTATTTGATATTTTGAATAAGAATACCTTCCTTTATATTCTTGAAGAATTTCAAAATAATATCTTGCTGTTTTAAAATCCTCTTTCCTATAATAAGTTATTCCCAAAATATCTATAATATCATCTTCTCTGTAAGATTTTTTATTTTTTATATATTCTTTTCCTAAAGAGATTACCGAATCATATTTTTCCCATAAAAAATTATTTTTAATTGTTGAATATTTAATTTTTTCATTTAAATTAGTTTCTATACTCTCTTTTTTATTAAGTTCTTCAAAAAATTCATTAGCTTTTTTATAGTTTCCTATTC
>JAHHTB010000113.1 GCA_020024855.1 Fusobacterium sp. | reverse complement strand
TCCTTAAGAAATCTTCTTTTTTATTTTATCAAATATTTACTTTGTATACATCTTTTATCTCAGAACCAAGGAATTTTTCTACTGTTTTCTTAAAGTTTTCTTTATCCCCTGTGATATAGAATTCAACCTTACCTTTTTCTTTATTAGTTGAAAGCATATCCTCTTTTTTTAATACCCTAAAAAGTTCTCTTGCACACTCTTCACTTGGGTCTATTATTTTTCCTTCAAATCTCTTTTCTATATCATTTAGTATAAATGGATAATGAGTACAAGCTAAAAGAAGAACATCAGAAGTTTTTGGTATATGTGACATATACTCCCCTAGAACTTCATATCTATTTTCAAAGCTTTCCCACCCACCTTCTATCATAGGGCATAATTCTTTACAGGCTATTGTGTTTACTTTTATTTTCTTATTTCTTTTCTTTATCTTATTTAAATGTTCCCCACTTTCTATTGTAAAGGGAGTTCCAAGAACTGAAACTTCTTCATATTCATTTGAAGATACCATTTCAACACCTGCATCAATTATTCCAATAATAGGAATGTTACATTGTTTCTTAAACATTTCTAGAGTTGCTATGGTAGCTGTATTACAAGCAATAACAATAGCTTTACAATTATTTAATATTAAAAATTCAACTATTCTTTTACTTAAATTCTGTATCTCTTCTTTTGTCTTTCCACCATAAGGAATATTTTTAGTATCGCCAAAATACATGATATCTTCATTAGGAAGTAATTTTATTATTTTTTTTAAAACACTCACTCCACCAACACCTGAATCAAATATTCCAATATTACATCTCTTATCCATATTATATCACCATTTTATATTATTTTGTTTTTAACATTTCTATAAAGAATGTTATTATAGGAGCATTAACAAAGTCTATAAACATAGCTCCTACAATTGGTACAACGAAAAATGCTTTAGGGGAATAACCATTTGCTTTTGTAAAAGTTTCCATATTTGCTATTGCATTAGGGCTTGCTCCCATTCCAAATCCACAATGACCTGTTGCAATAACTGCTGCATCATAATCTTTTCCCATAATTCTAAATGTTACAAAGTAAGCATATAAAGCCATTATCACTGTTTGGATAACAAGAATTAAAACTAAAGGTATTGCAAGGTTTGCAAGTTCCCAAAGTTGCATTGTCATAAGTGCTATTCCAAGGAATAATTGGAGTGAAATAGAACCAATTATATTTATACAGTGAAGTGGTAAAGATTTATCTAGTTTATCCATAATGTTTCTTATTATAGAAGCAACTATCATTGAACCAAGATAAGCTGGAAAAACCAATCCTAACTTTTTAAATCCAAGAAGAAGAAAACTTCCTATTCCCATACTTACTATTATATACATTAAACCATTAAAAAGTAAATTCTCATCTATATTTTTTTCATCCTTTGTAAGTTTTCCTTCAAGAATTTCTGTATTTTCACCATCAGTTGTAGGCTTTAAATTATATTTATTCATAAGTCTTTTAGCAATTGGTCCACCTATCATACAACCTGCTACAAGTCCAAATGTTGCTGCCGCAATTGATACTGGAACTCCTGCTTCTGCTCCTGCTTCAATTAATTCTGAACCGAAAGCTGCTGCTGTTCCATGTCCACCTGTAAGAGATATTGAACCTGCTGCAACACCTAAAAGTTTATCTATTCCTAAAAATCCACATATTGTAACACCAACTATATTTTGAATTATTATTAAAGCAAGTGAAACCATAAGAAAAATAACTACTTGAAGTCCACCTTTTAAAAGCATCTTTATACTTGCTGCAAATCCTATTGTAGTAAAGAAAGCTAGCATTAAAAGAGATTTTAATTGACTATCAAAAGAAAATTCAAACAATTTATATTGATGACCAATTAAAGTAATAATTGAAAAAATTAATCCACCAACAACAGGAGCTGGAATAAAAAATTTCTTAAGTATTGTTATCTTTTCTTTAATCCATCTTCCTAACAATAGTAAAATAACTGCAATAGCTAATGTTTCTGGCATCCCAAAAGCATATTTAAAAATTTCTGTACTCATAATCTCTCTCCTTTATGATTAATATTTTATATGTTTTTTTAATTTTTTATAAATTATTTAAATTTATAAATCATTATATAACACATAAAAAAAAAGTTCAAGCACTTTTTTAAATGTTTGAACTTTTTTACATATATTTTATATATGATTATGATGCCTTATTTTGTTGTTTCTTTTTTATGATGACCACAATGACATTCTCCTCCATCTTTGGAAGCAGAACATCCACCACAGCACTCATCTTCTCCTTTAAAATGTTTTATAATACTTCTAAAAGAGTATAATGCTAATACTGCTAAAACTGCGATAATAATTACTGTTTTCATTTTCATCCTTCTTTCTAAAAAACTACAAATTAAAAACTATTTAAAAGAATAAACGTCCTACTTGGAAAATTAATGTTGATGCTATATATGGAACTATTAGCATTATTCCTATTAATTTAAATAAATATTCTTTTCCAAATTCTTGTTTTATTGCTCCTAATGTTACAGCACATGGAACAACTAGAAGAATAAATACCATGAATGAGTATGCTCTTAATGGTGCTAAAGGATCTCCAGCCCATAATCCAGCAGTAGCTTCAACTACTCCCATTCCCTCTTCTTCTATTTCTTCTGCATCTGGTGCAGCAAATAATGAACTTACATCAAAACTTACTATTCCTGTTGCAGATTCTTTTATTGCTTCTCCTAAAGCTGAAACTTGTTCTTTAAAATCTTCACCAAATGTTGTTTCTGTTTCTTCGCCATCTTCTTCTGGAAGTTCTAATACTTGAGCCATAAATCCTACAACAACTTCTTTAGCAGCTATACTTGGAACTATTGCAGCTACTGTTTCCCATCTATCTGCAAATCCTGTTGGTTTTAAAACTGGAGCAATTACTCTTCCAACACCTGCCATGTAAGATCTTTCTGCATCTCCATGGTTAGGGAAGTAAGTAAGTCCCCATAAAAGAATTAAGATTCCAAGAATAATACTTGTTGCCTTTTTAAGATATCTTCCTGTTCTTGTCAAAGTTGAATTCATTATAACTTTAAAACTTGGAATTCTATATGGTGGAAGTTCTATTAATAAAGCTTTATTATCAACTTTGAAGTAATCAAATCTTTTTAAGAATATTCCTAAAAGAATAGCTGTAAATATTCCTAAAAGATAAAGTGATACAACTACAAGACCTGCTTTTGCTCCAAAGAATGCTGCTGTAAATAGTCCATAAACTGGAAGTCTTGCACCACAAGACATGAATGGAGCTAGTGCTGCTGTAAGTTTTCTTGATTTTTCATCTTCAAGAGTTCTTGTTGCATAAATTGCAGGAACTGTACATCCAAATCCAAGTACCATAGGAACAAATGCTTTACCATTAAGCCCTAATTTTCTCATAATTTTATCCATTAAGAAAGCAACCCTTGTCATATATCCACTTTCTTCTAATATTGAAAGGAAGAAATATAGGAAGAACATTAGAGGAACGAATGTCAATACTCCACCAACTCCACCAATTATTCCGTCAACAACTAAAGAGTTTAACCAATCTGGAGTTCCTTCCATTAAAATTCCAGCATATTTACCAATAAATCCTCCAACAAATCCATCTATCCAGTCAATAAATGGAGCACTTCCGTTAAATACTATTGTCATAAGTCCACAAATAATAAGGAAGAATATTGGAAGTCCTAGTACTCTATTTAAGAAAATTTTATCCATTTTATCAGTGAAATCTAGTCTTGATTTTAATGAAGTTTTTAAAGTATCTGCTACAATACCTTTAATTTTTCCATATCTTTTTTCTGCAAGAACTGTTTCTATTTCTTCATCATATCTTTTTTCAATATCTTCAACATATGATGTGAAATATCCTTTGCAATCAATTCCATATTCAGATTGCATTTTTTCAATAAAATCACTGTCTCTTTCTAATGTTTTTATTGTTACAAATTCTAAGCTATATTTTTTTAATACTTCTACAAATTTTTCATCTTTTTTAATTTCTTCTTTCATCTTTTCATATTCACTATCAATAAAAGAATCAAAAGATATTTTATAGTTTCTAGTTTTTTCTCCTCTTTTAGCAATTATAATTGCTTTTTCTAAAAGTTCTGAAAGTCCTGTTTTTTTAATTGCAGATGTTTTTACTATATCCATTTCTACTAAAGAACTTAATCTTTCTAAATCAAGACTATAATTTAATTTTTCAAATTCATCATAAAAGTTAAGAGCCATTACCATTGGCTTTCCTAATTCTTGAAGTAACATAGTAAGATATAAGTTTCTTTCTATGTTTGTAGATTCAACTACGTTTATAACTACATCAGGATTCTCATTAATTATAAAGTCTCTTGTTATTTTTTCTTCTAATGAGAAAGGGCTAAGGCTATATACTCCTGGAAGGTCAACCATTGCAATCTCTTCTCCATTATGTGTAAAGTATGCTTCCTTTTTCTCAACAGTAACTCCTGGCCAGTTACCTACTTTTAGTTTTGAACCAGCTATGGCATTTATTAATGCAGTCTTACCAACGTTAGGGTTTCCCGCAAAAGCTATTTTTATCATTTTTTTATTCCCCCTCTATGAAAAAATTTTACCCTTTTATAAGTTCTATCTCTATATTTGCTGAATCTTCTTTTCTTATAGCTATACCATTTTCTTTAATACGAAATTCTTGTGGGTCTCCAAGTGGTGCGTCTCTTTCAAGAAGAATTGTTTCTCCTGTTGTTACTCCCATATCAACTAATCTTTTCTTTAGTTCGCCAATTTTTCCTATTTTAATAATTTTGGCTTTTTCTCCTCTTTTTAATTCATTAAGCTTCATAAATTTCCTCCCTGATTAAAAATTTATTTAAAAGTTAAAATATTTTGTTCATCAAAGTAAAATAAGTAAAAATTTACAGCCTTTCGGCTGTAATTATTAGCATTCTACCATAATATTTTTAGCAAATTTAAAACCGATTACATACTGACATTGTCCTATTTTTACAATAAAATTATCATTTGTATTTTTTATAAGACATATTTTATTACCTGTGCATATTCCTTTTTCAGCCAAAGTAATTCTATCCTTAGTATTGCTGTTAACGTTCTTTATAGTGAAGTATTTATTTGCTTCTACAAAAGCTAATGGAACAACCATTTACTTCCTCCTTAATCTATTTTCAAACACATTATACTCTATTATTATACTAACGGTCAAGCAAAAACTTTGATACTAAAAATATTTATTTCGCTCTAAAAAGAATATTGAAATAAAATTTTTTAAAATAAATCTTTCATGCTATTTAATACTACACTCCTTATATCCTCATTTTCTAAAGCTAAATCTTTTATCATATTTTTTACTTTCAGTCTTTTTGAATCTTTACTTGTTTCATAAGGACATTTTGATTTCATAATTGGAAGTGATAGCTTTCTTGCATAGCTTATTATATTTTTTTCCTCAACAAAAGCAAGAGGTCTTATTACTCTCACACCATATTCTTCAGATATATATGAAGGTTTCATAATATTTCTATTTCCTTGATATAAAATATTCATAAGAAAAGTTTCTATTATATCATCTTTGTGATGCCCTAAAGCAAGCTTATTTATTCCCTCTTCTTTCATTACTCTATATAATATTCCTCTTCTTATTCTTCCACATAAAAAACATGGATTTTTTTCTTTTTCTTTACCAAAAAGCATATCATCAAGATTAGTTTCTATCACTTTTAGTTCTAGTCCTAATTTTTCACAATAATCTTTTATATCAAAGCAATCCGCAGAATCATGCTTTGGATGTATATGAATTGGGATAATCTCAAAATTTATTTTTGCTATTTTTTTTACTCTTACAAAAGCATTTAAAGTTACAAGACTATCCTTTCCACCTGATACTCCAACAGCTATTTTATCCCCTTCTTCAATCATATTAAATTGATGCATCGCTTTTCCTATTAAATTCCAAAGCACCTTATCATAACCTTTTGATTGAATATATGAAAGTATTTCTCTATCATTCATTTTATCTGGCACAATTTTTATTTCTGTTATCTTTTTTATTTTTTCAAGAGAATTTATTATATTATTTTTGTTATATTCTATCTCTATTTTTAATTTATCTTTTTTATTCTCAATTATTATTAAATC
>JAHHTB010000112.1 GCA_020024855.1 Fusobacterium sp. | reverse complement strand
TTCTTCTAACGTAAGATTTGATTTTTCCCATATAGGTATTTTTTTATTTATAAATACATGCATAATTTCTTTATAATTTATAATAAAAAACTAATTTCAAAATTATTAATAAAAATAATATTTAAAAATAAAACATAAAGTATTGACAAATAACAAAATGTATTATAATATAAAAATGTAAACGGTTACATAAGATGGTGATGAGTATGAATATGAAAGATATAGCAAAAGAATTAGGAGTATCAATAGCTACAGTTTCTAGAGTTGTAAATGGACATAGTAATGTAAATATAGAAACAAAAAAAAGAATAGAAGAATATATAAAAAGTAAAAATTATACTCCAAATGTTATGGCACAAAATTTATCAAAGATGGAGAATAAAACAATAGCTTTATTAGTACCTAATATAAGTAATCCTTTTTTTGCTTCTCTTATTAATTATATTTGTAAAAATTTTAATAAAGGTGGTTATCAAATAGCTTTATATAATACAGTGGAAAATTTAGAACAAGAAAAAGAAGCTATAAAAAATATATTGGGACTTAGAATAGCAGGGGTTATAGCAATATTAATAAAAGGAGAATATAAGAATAATCCATTAGAACCTCTTTTAAAAGCTAAGATACCTATTTATTTAATTGATAGAGAATTTGAAAATTCAAAATTTCCAGGAGTATTTATAGATGACTTTAGCGGAGCTTACAAAATAACAAAAATTCTTTTAGAAAAAGGACATAAGAAGATAGCTTTAATAACTGGGAATTTAGATTTTTTTAATGCAAGAGAAAGAATGAGAGGATATATTCAAGCTCATTTAGATAAAGGAATAGAAATGGAAGAAAAAAATATTTATGAGGGAGATTATCTTTTTGAAAGTGGATATGTAGCAGGAAAAAAAATTTTAGAAAGTGATGCTACAGCAGTTTTTTCATCAAATAATTTAATGTTATTTGGAGTATTAAAAGCATTAAAAAATCAAAAAAAGAAAATAGATTTAGCTTGTTTTGAAAAAACTGATTTTTTAGAACTTTTAGATGAAGAGATACTTTCTTGTTCAATTCCATTGGAAGATATGGGAAAAAATATATATGAACTTTTTATATCTAAAGATAAAAAGAAAAAAATTTACATTGAACCAATAATATAAAAGGAGATCTTATGAAAAAAGTAGTAGTAGTAGGAAGTATTAATATGGATTTGGTTACAGTTTGTGAAAGAGCTCCTAAGGGTGGAGAAACACTTTTTGGACATGAATTTTTTCAAGTTCCTGGAGGAAAAGGAGCTAATCAAGCTGTTGCTATTGGAAAACTAGGAACAAAAATAACAATGCTTGGAAAAGTTGGAAAAGATTCTTTTGGTAAGGAGCTTATAAATTCAATGAAAACTAATGGAGTTGATATAACTCATATAGAAGAGGGGGAAAAATCAACAGGAATAGCTAAAATTATTGTTGAAGAAAATGGACAAAATAGAATTTTAGTTGTATCAGGAGCAAATAGTGAAGTAGATAAAGAATATATAGATAGACATTTAGATGTAATAAAAGAGTGTGATATACTAGTAACTCAATTAGAAGTTCCTATTGAAACAGTTGGGTATGCATTAAAAAAAGCAAAGGAATTTGGAAAGAAAACCATTTTAAATCCTGCCCCCGCTAAAAAATTAGATGATGAAATAATAAAAAATAGTGATTTGATAATTCCAAATGAAAGTGAGTTAGAAGTTCTTACAGAAATTGAAACAGAAACTGAAGATGGAATAAAAAGAGCAAGTAAAAAACTTTTAGATATGGGAGTTAAAAATTTAATTGTAACTCTTGGAAGTAAAGGTTCATTACATTTAAATAAAGAAAATTCAGAATATCATTTTGCCTATAAAGTAAAAGCAATTGACACAACTGCTGCAGGAGATAGCTTTATTGGTGGGCTTGTAAGAAAATTAGATGAAGAAAATATAAGTGAAGCAATAGAGTTTGCAACAAAAGTATCAGCTATAGCTGTTACTAAAAAAGGAGCTCAAACTTCAATACCAACAATGGAGGAAGTAGAAAACTTTAAGGGGGTAAAAAATGAAAAAGAGTAGACTTTTAAATAGTGAATTATCATATGAAATATCTAAAATTGGACATACAGCTCATATAACATTATGTGATGCAGGACTTCCAATTCCAAAAGAAGTAAAGAGAATAGATTTAGCAGTGGAAGCTCAAGTTCCATCTTTTATAAGTGTGTTAAAACCAATACTAAGTGAAATGCAAGTAGAGGAGATTATTTTAGCTGAAGAAATAAAAGAAAAAAATTCTGAAATGTATAAAGAGATATTAAAAAGTTTTGAAGAGGCCAAAATGAATCCGAAAATAACTTGGGTTACTCATGAGGAATTTAAACAAATAACAAAAACTAGTGAGGCAATAGTAAGAACAGGTGAATGTTCACCATATGCTAATGTTATTTTAAAATCTGGAGTAGTTTTTTAGGTGATATTATGAATAAAGAAATCATATTGAAAATGAATGATATAGTTAAAACTTTTCCAGGAGTAAGAGCTTTAGATGGAGCAAGTCTAAATATATATAAAGGGAGAGTTATGGCTCTTATGGGAGAAAATGGAGCCGGAAAATCAACACTTATAAAAGTTATGACAGGAATATATAATATGGATAGTGGAAGTCTTTATGTTGGAAATTCCAAAGTTGATTTTAGAAATGTAAATGATTCACAAGAAAAAGGAATAGCAGTAATACATCAAGAGTTAAATCTTATTCCAGAATTAACAATAACTGAAAATATATTTTTGGGAAGAGAGATAACAAATAGTTTTGGAAAAATAGATAGTGCATTGATGAAAAGAGAAGCTAGAATGCTTTTAAATAAATTGAATATAAAAGAGAGTGAAGATACTTTAGTAAAAAATTTAACAATTGGAAAGATGCAAATGGTAGAGATAGCAAAAGCACTTTCTCAAAATGCAAAAATAATAGTTATGGACGAACCAACTGATGCTCTTACAGATAGTGAAACAGAAAGTCTTTTTAAAGTTATAAGAGAACTTACTTCAGAGAAAAAAAGTATAGTTTATATTTCTCATAGATTAAAGGAGATTCCTGAAATTTGTGATGATGTAACTATAATGAGAGATGGAAAATTTATATGTGAAGCCGAAGTGAAAAATATAGATGAAGAGTTTATAATAAAAAATATGGTTGGAAGAAATTTAGATGAACAATTTCCAAGAGTAAAAGTAGAAAAAGGTGAAAAAAGACTAGAGATTAAAAATTTAAAAAATAAATATGTAGATGATGTGTCCTTTACTATTCATGCAGGAGAAGTTTTAGGAATTTCTGGACTTATGGGAGCAGGAAGAACAGAACTTGCTAAAACTATATATGGGCATTTGAAAAAAGACTCAGGGGAAATATATATAGACGGAGAGGAAAAAAGTATAAAGTCTGCTAAAGATGGAATAAAAAATGGAATAGCTTATGTGTCTGAAGATAGAAAAGGTGATGGACTTGTCTTAGGAATGAGTGTAAAAGATAATATGACTTTATCAGCTTTAAATTTTTTCTCTAGTTTGACTGGCTTGGAGCACAAAAAAGAAAGAACTAATGTTGAAGAATATGTAGAAAAATTTAGTGTAAAGACTCCATCAATTGAACAGAAAATTAAAAATTTAAGTGGTGGGAATCAACAAAAAGTTGCAATAGCCAAGGCTCTACTAACGAATCCTAAAATTCTTATTTTAGATGAACCAACAAGAGGAGTAGATGTAGGAGCTAAAAAAGAAATATATGATTTTATTAATGAATTAAAAGAAAAGGGATTAAGTATTATTATGATATCTTCTGAAATGCCAGAGATTATGGGATTAAGTGACAGAATAATAGTTATTCATAATGGGAAAATTACAGGTGAATTTTTAGCAGAAGAAGCAACTCAAGAAAAATTAATGAGATGTGCAGTAGGAGGAAATAATGTTAAAGAAAATATGGAATAATAAACCACTAGTAGGACTTATTATATTTGCAATAATAGTATCTGTATTAAACCCTAGATTTTTAACTCATGCAAATATATTAAATGTATTAAGACAGACATCAATAAATTCAATAATAGCTATTGGAATGACTCTAGTTATATTAACAGGTGGAATTGACCTTTCAGTTGGTTCAATTTTAGCTTTTTGTGGTGCAGTTATGGCATCACTTTTAAATTCTGGTTTTAATCCATTACTAAGTTTTATTGTTACTATAATTTTAGGTGGAGCATTTGGATTTGTAAATGGAGTTTTAGTTTCTAAAATGAAATTACAAGCATTTATTGTTACTTTAGTAACAATGACATTTTTAAGAGGAGCAACTCTTGTTTTTACAGCTGGAAAACCAATATCTGTAAATGATGGTGGAATTCTTTTTGAAAATATAGGTGGAGGATATTTATTTAATATACCTATTCCAATTTATTTAACAATAATTTTATTTATAGCTGGGCATTATCTTTTAATGAATACTAAATTTGGTAGATATACTTATGCCATAGGTGGAAATGAAGAGGCTACAAAACTTTCTGGAATAAATGTTGATAAAATAAAAATATGGGTGTATGGATTATGTGGAATGTTATCAGCTCTTGCAGGAATAATTTTAACATCTAGATTATATTCAGCTCAACCAACAGCTGGTAGTGGATATGAACTTGATGCTATTGCAGCTGTTGTTCTTGGTGGAACATCTCTTGCAGGTGGAGTAGGAAGAATAACAGGAACAGCTTTGGGGGCTTTAATCATTGGAGTTTTAGGAAATGCTTTAAATCTTTTAAATGTTTCTTCATATTATCAGATGATGATAAAAGCAGCAGTAATTTTAGTGGCAGTACTAATAGACAGAAAGTCTAATAAATAATAAAGAGGTGATTTTGATGAAAAAAACAATGAAATTATTTGGAATGGCAGCTTTAATAACAGTTATGTCAAGTGTAGCTAATGCAGAAAAAATTGGATTAGTAGTTTCAACTCAAAATAATCCTTTCTTTGTTACTTTGAAAGAGGGAGCTGAAGTAAAAGCAAAAGAATTAGGTCATGAGTTAATAGTATTAGATTCTCAAAATGACCCATCAAAAGAATTAGGAAATGTAGAAGATTTATTAATAAGAGGAGTAGATGTTCTTTTAATTAATCCTACTGATTCTGATGCGGTGGCAAGTGCTGTAAGAGCAGCAAATAGAAGTAAAATTCCAGTTGTAACATTAGATAGAGCAGCTAATAATGGAAAAGTAGTTTCTCATGTAGCTTCTGATAATGTACTAGGTGGAGAAATGGCTGGAAATTATATAGTAGAAAAGTTAAATGGAAAGGGAAAAGTAGTTGAACTTGAAGGAATTCCAGGAACAACAGCAGCAAGAGATAGAGGAGAAGGATTTAATAAAGCAATTAATGGGAAGTTAACAACAGTTGCAAAACAAGCTGCAGATTTTGATAGAACAAGAGGATTAACTGTAATGGAAAATATATTACAAGCTCAACCAGAAATTGATGCAGTTTTTGCTCATAATGATGAAATGGCATTAGGTGCTTTAAAAGCCATTGAAGCTTCTGGAAAAAATATATTAGTTGTAGGATTTGATGCAACTGATGATGCAGTTCAAGCTGTTAAAGATGGAAAATTAGGTGCAACAGTAGCTCAAAAACCAGCTGCAATTGGAGCAGCAGGAGTGGAAGTAGCAGACAAGATAATAAAGAAAGAAGAAGTTCCTGTTAATATACCAATAGAATTAGAATTAATTGTTAAATAAGAGATAAATAAGAAATGATCTTAATGTTCTTTTGAATATAGAGATCATTTCTTATAAAATATATTAAATTATGAAATAGCCATAAAAATTATTAAAAAAATATAAGAACTTTGTTATTATATGTAGAAACATGAGATAATAAAATAGAAATAATAGAATTATATTAAGGAGGTTTTAAATGAAAGCTATAATACGTATTTATGATAAAAGTTTAATGTTTAATTTAGAAGATATAAAATATAATTTTTTAAAAAATGATTTAGAAATTTTTCCTAAGACTTTAACAAAAGAAAAAATAAAAGAGCTTAAAACTGAAAAATTTAATAAAAAAGAAGATGAGATTTTGTCTTTCTTAGATGCTTATGTAGTTTTAATTGATAATGATGTATCAATAGTATATTTAGG
>JAHHTB010000111.1 GCA_020024855.1 Fusobacterium sp. | reverse complement strand
GATTTTGAAGATATTATAGGAATTATAGAATTATAAAATTCTAAAAATATTTTAAAATCTTTTAGGAGGAATTAAAAATAGCAAAATTAATTAAATTTAATGAAGATGCCAGAAAAAAATTAGAAATAGGGGTAGATACCTTGGCTAATGCTGTAAAAATAACTTTAGGACCAAAGGGAAGAAATGTTATTCTTGAAAGAGCATATGGGTCCCCAATAATTACAAATGATGGAGTATCAATAGCTAAAGAGATTGAGTTAGATGATCCTTTTGAAAATATGGGAGCAAAACTGATAAAAGAGGTAGCAATAAAATCAAATGATGTGGCAGGAGATGGAACTACAACAGCTACAATTTTAGCTCAAAATATAGTTAAAGAGGGGCTTAAAGTAGTAAGTGCTGGAGCTAATCCAATTTTTATAAAAAAAGGAATTGATAAGGCAACAAAAGAGGTTGTAGAAAAACTTAAAGAGAAATCTAAAAAAGTTCAGTCTAATAGTGAGATTGAACAAGTTGCCTCAATATCAGCAGGAGATAGGGAAATAGGTAAATTAATAGCAAAGGCTATGGAAAAAGTTGGAGAAACAGGAGTAATAACAGTTGAAGAGGGAAAATCTCTTGATACAACTCTTGAAATAGTTGAAGGAATGCAGTTTGACAGAGGATATGTTTCTCCTCATATGGTTAATGATACTGTAAAAATGGAGTCAGTTTTAGATAATCCATATATATTAATAACAGATAAAAAAATATCAAGTATGAAAGATTTACTTCCACTACTTGAAAAAATTATTGAAACCTCAAGACCATTTTTAATAATAGCTGATGATTTAGAGGGAGAAGCTCTTGCAACCATTGTTATAAATAATTTACGTGGAACTTTAAATGTGGTTGCTGTAAAAGCACCAAGTTTTGGTGAGAGAAGAAAGGCTATTTTAGAAGATATTTCTGTATTAACAGGAGGAAAAGTTGTAAGTGAAGAACTTGGGATAAAATTAGAAACATGTGGAATAGAAGTTCTAGGTTTAGCTAAAAAAATAAAGGTTACAAAAGATAGTACAACAATAGTTGATGGAAAAGGAAAGGCGGAGGATATTTTTAATAGAATTGAAAATATAAAAATGCAAATCAAAGAATCAACTTCAGATTATGATATTGAAAAAATGCAAGAGAGAATTGCAAAGCTTTCAGGTGGAGTGGCTATTATTAAAATTGGAGCTGTTACAGAAACAGAAATGAAAGATAAAAAGTTTAGAATAGAAGATGCTCTTAATGCAACGAAAGCAGCAATTGAAGAAGGAATTGTTTCTGGTGGTGGAGTAGCTTTTATAGAAATTTTAAAATTAATAGAAGACTTTAAGCTTGAAGAAGATGAAGGAATAGGTGTTGAAATTATAAAAAAAGCTCTTGTATCTCCTTTAAAACAAATTGCTATAAATGCAGGTCTTGATGGTGGAGTTGTAGTAGAAAAAGTTAAATCTCTTCCAGAAGGTTTTGGTTTAGATGCAGTAAAAGAAACATATGTAAATATGGTAGAAAATGGAATTATTGATCCAACTAAGGTAACAAGGTCAGCAATTCAAAATGCAGCCTCTATTGCATCATTAATTCTTACAACAGAGGTTGTAATAACAGAAAAAAAAGAAAACAATTCTTTATTAACAGAAAATAAAAATATAATAATATAAAAAAATTAAAATATAAAATTAAAGTGTAGTCATCTAAAGAAATTATACTTTAAAAAATAGTATTTTTAATAAAATTTATTTCTTTCAAATTAAAGGACAGTTTTGCAGACTGTCTTTTATTTTTTATTAGAAACTATAAAAAATGAAAAATTTTAAAAATATTGATTAAATTTTAAAGGTAATTGTAGTATAATGGAGAATATGAAACTTAGAAGTTAAAGGAGGGGCAATGGATAAGGTAATGCCTAGCTTTTATGGAATAGTTGAGGTAAAACATAGATTATCTGGAAGAGTTAGATTAAAGATAGAAAGTTTAATAGGAGATGAGGAAGGATCTAAAAATTTAGAGGAAAAATTAAAACAATTAAAAGGAATAGATAAAGTTTCTATAAATAATCTAATTGGTTCAGTGCTTATAAAATATGATGAAAATATTATTGAGCCAATGTTATTAATGGGAATAATTTTAAATATTTTAGGTTTAGAAGAAAAAGTTTTTGAGAAAAAAAGTGGAACGTTATATGGAATTATGAAAGAAACCATAGACATGATAGATTTAACTATCTACAATAAGACAAAAGGAATTTTAGATTTAAAAACAGTAATAGCTTTATTTTTTATAGGATATGGGGTTAAAAAATTAAAGCAAAATCCAATAATGCCAAATGGTGTAAATTTATTATGGTGGGGTTATAATATTGTTTCTAGAGGTGGAAATTAATGGCAATGCCTAATTTATTAAAGACAGCTTTTGTATATTTTACAAAGGTAAAAGTAGTTCATAGCATACCAGGAAGATTAAGATTACAAGTTCCAGGTCTAGATAGTGTCCCAGAGGAAATGAAAAGATATGAACATTATGTTATAGATGTTATAAAATTAGAGAGTGGAATAAATGATGTAAGTTTTTCATATGTTACAGGAAAAATGCTTTTAACTTATGATCCAGAAAAAACAAATGAAAAAAGAATTGTAAGTTGGTTAAATTTAATTTGGAAAAAAGTTATAGAAAACGAAAGAGTTTATGCAAAATTATCTTTAGATGAAATTAAAGATAACTTGGATAAATTTTACGAATTACTTTGTAAAGAGTTGAAGAAAGGAAGATAAAAGTGAAAGGCATTACTACAGAACATCTTTTATCTTGTGAAATAATTCATAAGATAAAAGGAAGAGTTCGTATAAGAATAAAAGCATTAAAGTATTTAGGAAGTTTAAAATCTCAAGTTGAAAAGCAATTAGAACAAGTTAAATATATTAAAGGGGCAAAAATAAGCTTAGTAACAGGAACTGTTGTAATATATTTTGATGATTCATTAGCTCAAGAAGATAATTTAATGGCATTACTTCAAAATACTCTTAATGCTTACTTAGTAGAGATATATAAAGCAGAAAGAATTTTTAACAACAAAAATGTTACAATAGAAAGAAAATTACAGGAGGAAACTCCAGAAGAAATAATAAAAAAGATAGTTATATCAGCTTGTTTATTAGGATATAATTTTTTTAAAAAAGCTCCTCTTAATCCAGTTGTAGGAATAAGAAGAATATTTAATCCAAATACTATGGCAATAATGTCATTAGCTGGTCCAGTAATATCAAATGGAATAGGTTCTCTTATAAAAAATAAAAGACCTAATGCAGATACTTTAAGTTCAAGTGCTATAATTAGTAGTTTACTTTTAGGAAAAGAGAAAACAGCCTTAACCATTATGATAATGGAAGAATTTTCTGAACTTTTAACAGTGTATACAATGAAAAAAACAAGGGGAGCCATAAAAGATATGCTTAGTGTTGGTGAAAACTTTGTTTGGAAATTAGAAGCCAATAAAACTGTAAAAAAAGTTCCTATTGAAGAAATAAAAAAAGGGGATAAAATCGTAGTTCATACAGGAGAAAAAATAAGTGTTGATGGAACTATTATAGAAGGAGAAGCTTATATAGATCAGTCATCAATAACTGGTGAATATATGCCAATCACTAAAAAAGTTGGAGAAAATGTTTTTGCTGGAACAATTATAAAAAATGGAAATATTACAGTAGAAGCAGAAAAAGTTGGAGATGAAAGAACTGTATCAAGAATAATAAAATTGGTAGAAGATGCTAATTTTAATAAGGCTGATATTCAAAATTATGCTGATAATTTTTCAGCACAATTAATACCTCTAAACTTTTTACTTGCAGCAATAGTTTATGGAGCTACTAGAAATATCCAAAAAGCAATGAGTATGTTAGTTATAGATTATTCTTGTGGAATAAGATTATCAACCGCAACAGCTTTTTCAGCAGCAATAAATACTGCAGCAAAAAATGGAATTTTAATAAAAGGTAGTAACTATATAGAAGAACTTTCAAAAGCTGATACAATAATTTTTGATAAGACAGGAACAATAACAGAGGGAAGACCTAGTGTTCAAACTGTTAATGTTTTAGATAAAGAGATGGGAGAAAATGTTATGTTAGCTTATGCAGCAGCAGCTGAAGAAACATCAAGTCACCCATTAGCAGTGGCAATTTTAAATGAAGCTAAAGACAGAGGAATAGAAATTCCAAAACATAGTGGAGATAAAGTTGTTGTTGCAAGAGGAACAGAAACAGAAGTAGATGGTTCTGTAATAAGAATTGGAAATAAAAAATTCATGGAAGAAAATGGTATTCAAACAGAAGAATATTATGATGAGATTAGAACAGTATTAAGTAGAGGAGAAATCCTTATTTATATTGCAAAAGATAATAACTTAATTGGGCTTTTAGGTGTTACAGACCCTCCTAGAGAAAATATAAAGAAAACTATAAATAGACTTAGAGGTCAAGGAATAGATGAAATAGTTTTACTTACAGGAGATTTGGAGCAACAAGCACAAACAATAGCAGCTAAGATGTCAATAGATAGTTATGAGTCAGAACTTTTACCGGAAGATAAAGCTAAAAATATTTTAGCTCTTCAATCAAAAGGAAGTAAAGTAATAATGATAGGAGATGGAATAAATGATGCTCCAGCTCTTTCTTATGCAAATATAGGTGTAGCTTTAGGAAGTAAAAGAACAGATGTTGCTATGGAAGCAGCAGATGTAACAATTGCTAAAGATGATCCTTTAGCAGTTCCAGAAGTGATTGGTTTATCAAAGAATACTGTAAAAATTATAAGAGAAAATTTTGCTATGGCTATTGGAATAAACTCTTTTGCTCTAGTTTTAGGAGCAACAGGAATATTACCAGCTATATATAGTTCAGTAATTCACAATTTAAGTACAGTGTTAGTTGTTGGAAATTCATTAAGATTATTAAAGTATAAATTAAAAAGTTAAGGAGAGAAGAGATAATTTGAAGAAACTTACGGTAACAATAATTCATAAATTACCAAATAGAGTAAGATTAAAATTATCAGAGCCAATAAAAAGAATGGAAGATTTTAAAAGAAATCTATCTGATAATGAAAGTGAAATCAATATAAAATATACTCCTGTAATAAAAAGTTTAGTAGCTAGCTTTGATCCAAGTAAAATAACTTTACAAGAAACTATATATAAAATTTTAACAGCATTTTCCATTGAAAATGGAATGGTGCCTATAAAATTATTAGAGGGAGTAGAACAAAAAGCTTTAGAAAATTTTGCTATATATTCTGGAGCTTCAATAACAATGTCAGGTATAAATATGTTTATCAATAGAAATGATACTGCACTTCAAAATATAATGAACTGGTTTTCTATTGGAATGACATCAGCAGCTATACTTGAGCATGCTTGTGTGGAAACTAATAGAAAAGGTGTGTTTGACTTAGAGATATTACCAGCTATGTATCTAGTAAAATCATTTTTAAATACACCAAAACTTTCAATAGTAGCTATGATATGGTTAACTACATTTGGAAGACACTTGATAGGAACTAATAACTCATCAAAAGAAGTAAAATTTTTTAGAATAAAAAATAAGCAACAAAATAAATATTATTACATAGCAAATGTTTCAGAGAATACTAGCATAGAAAATATAGGAGATTTAATCTATCATGTTTTCTTTAGAAAAAATAAAAATATTCAAAAAACAACAGAAAAATATATAACTATAAATAAATAATTAAAGGAGGAAAGAAATGTTTGGATTTGGAGGAAATGTAACAAAAGCACATGTAGTAGGTGTAGCAGTAGGAGTAGGAACAGCAGTAGCAGGTTATTATTTATATAAAAAAAATAAAACTAAAGTAGATGCTTTCTTAAAAAGTCAAGGTATAAATATTAAATCTTCTTGTAATTCAGTTGACTATGAAAATATGTCAGTTGAGGCTTTAACAGAAACTAAAGAACATATCGAAGACATTTTAGCTGAAAGAGAATTAAACGGAAATGTTTGTGAAGCTTGTGAAGCAACAGCTGAGTGCAAATAATAAATAAAAATTATTATTAAATTACTATGAGATAAATAAGCTATATCTTTTTTATAAAAAATGGAATAGTTTATTTATCTCATTTTTTTTGGAAAATAAAATTATAAATAAAAAAATTATGTAAAAATAAAAA
>JAHHTB010000110.1 GCA_020024855.1 Fusobacterium sp. | reverse complement strand
GATAATAGGAGCTATGAGGAAATAGAGAATATTATTAAATGGTCTCAGCAAGATAACTTTTGGAAAAGTAATATACTATCTACACAGAAATTAAGAGAGAAGTTCGATACTCTTTATCAAAAAGCAAATACTAAAAAAGAAATACAAAAAGAAAATAATTTAATTTTACCAAGAAAAGAAGATGATTTAAGCTTTTAGGTTTATGTTATTAATAATTGATTTTCATAAAGTAAATTTTATATAAGCTTAAAAACAAATTAAAACAATATATTTTTTCATTAAAATAAACAAAATATCACAAAATAACACAAAAAAACTTTTAAAAAAATTAAAAATATGATAATATTATTGTATTATATGGTAGATATTTTTAGGAGGGAGTACTATGGAAAGGTTAGAAGAAATATTAAAGCAAGTATCAGGTGTTATATGGGGGAATTATTTAATAATAACTTTAATGGGAGTAGGTATATTTTTTACTTTGATAACAGGTTTTATACAAATAAAGGGTTTTCCTCTAGCTATAAAAGAATTAATAAATTCAATGAGGGGAAATAAAGAAGTAAAAGGTGAAGGAACATTATCATCTGTTCAAGCTCTATGCACTGCTTTAAGTAGTTGTGTTGGCAATGGAAATATAGTTGGAGTTGCAACAGCAATTGCAAGTGGAGGACCTGGAGCAGTTTTTTGGATGTGGTTAGCAGGAATTTTGGGAATGGCAACAAAATATGCAGAAATAGTTATAGGTATGATATATAGAGAAAAAGATGAAGAAGGAACTTATGTTGGTGGACCTATGTATTATTTGTCTAAGGGGCTTGGTTGGAAAAAAGTATCAGTAATTTTTGCAATTTTTATGTGCTTACAAATAAGTGGTGGAGCTTTAATTCAATCAAATGCTGTTGCTGATGTGGTAGAAAGTATTTTTTATATTAAACCTATATTTGCAGGAATTTTAATGGGAATTTTAATAGGAATGGTTGTAATAGGAGGGGTAAAAAAGTTAGGTGCTGTAGCAGAAAAATTAATTCCTATAATGACTATTATATATTTTTTGGGAGGAATTACTGTAATTATTACTAATATAAATCAGCTTCCTTATGCTATAATGAGTATATTAAAATATGCTTTTAATACTCAATCAATTGGAGGTGGATTTTTAGGATATACAATGAAAGAAGCTTTAAGATATGGGATAGCAAGAGGTCTTTATTCAAATGAAGCTGGAGAAGGAAGTGCTCCAGTTCTTCATTCAGCAGCAATAACAGATTATCCAGCAAGACAAGGACTTTATGGATTGTTAGAGGTATTTATTGATACAATATTAATATGTTCATTAACATCTTTTATAGTTCTTACATCAGGAGTTATGCAAGAAAAAATTTCTCCTGCTATATATGTTATAACAGCTTTTGGTTCAATTCATAGTATTTTAAAATATATTATAGGTATAAGTATGATACTATTTGCATTTTCTTCAATTTTAGCTCAATGGTATTTTGGAAAAGTAACTTTGACATATGTATTTAATTCAAAAAAAGCTTCTTATTTTAAATATATATTTATTATTATAGTTATAATAGGTTCAATAAGTAGATTACACATTGTTTGGTATCTTCAAGACATTCTTCTAGGTTTAATGATACTTCCTAATCTTTTTGGAATACTTTTACTTTATCCAGATGTAAGGAGAGAAACAAACAATTTTTTTCAGATAATTAAAAAGGAGAAGTAGATGTTAGCAAATGATAGATATAATAAAATATTAGATATTTTAGAAAGAGATGGAAGTGTAAAAACTTCAAAGTTAGTAGAACTTCTAGGAATTTCTTTAGAAACAGTAAGAAGAGATTTAGATTTTTTAGAAAAACAAGGAGAACTTCAAAAAGTTCATGGTGGAGCTATTTTAAAAAATAAAGAAGGTGTAAATTTAACATATTCTTTAAGAGAAGTAAAAAATACGGAAGAAAAAAAAGAAATAGCTACTTTAGCTTTAAATTATATAAAAGAAGGAGAAACAATAGCTCTTAATAGTAGTACAACTAATATAGAAATAGCAAGATTAATAAAAAATAGATATTCTTCTCTTACAATAGTAACAAATTCTCTTAGAATAGCAGAAGAATTAGCAGATATAAAAGGTATAAATTTAATACTTGCAGGGGGAGTTTATAATAAAAATGAATTTGCATTTTTAGGGGAGATTACAAGTAATTTTTTAGATAATTTTTCTGTTGATAAATCATTTGTAAGTGTTGGAGGAATATCTTTAAAAAGAGGGATAACAGATTTTTTAATGGATGAAGTATTAGTTGAAAGAAAGATGATAGAGATAGGTGAGGAAGTAATTATTTTAGCAGATTCAAGTAAAATAGATTCAAACTCTCTTATAAAAATTTGTGAAATGAAAGATATAGACTTTATAATAACAGATTCCAAACTTGATAACAATATAAAGCAAAAATATAAAGATGATAATATAAATATTATTAATTTATAAAAAAGTAAAAACAGCCAAATTATAAAAGGCTGTTTTTATTTTTATTAAAACTAAAAATCACATAAAAACATAAAAAACAACAAAAGAAACAAAAAATATGTTGAAATTTAGTGAAATGTATGATATATTTACAAATATAGAAAGTATAAAACATTAATTATTAAATTTGAAGGGGTGGAAAATGGCAAAAAATGCAAATTTTAAAAAATGGTTTACGTTTGTGATTTTGGTAATAAGTGGAGGAACAATTTTTAAGTTATCATCGTTAAAAGATGCTTTCTATGTTCCAATGCAAGAGTTTATGGGATTATCACATACTCAAATAGGGGCAGCACTTTCTGTTTATGGATTAGTTCAAACAATAGGAAACTTTGCTTCAATATATATATCTGATAGATTTTCAAAGAGGATAATGATTTCAGTTTCACTTGTTTGTATAGGGCTTATAGGAATATATTTATCAACATTCCCAGGATATATTGGAATACTTGTTGTATGGGGATTATTATCTTTCTTTGGAGAAGTTGTTTATTGGCCAGTTCTTTTAAAAGCTATAAGACTTCTTGGAGATGAAACAGAGCAAGGAAGACTTTTTGGATTTTTAGAAGCTGGTAGAGGAGTTGTTGATACAATAGTTGCTTTCTCTGCATTAGGAATTTTTGCTTTATTAGGAAAAGGATCAGCAGCATTTAGAGGTTCTATTTTATTTTTTTCAGGAACAGTTATTGTAGTTGGAATTATGTGTTATATACTTGTTGAAGATGATAAGGCAATGGTAGGAAAAGATGGAAAAGAATTAAATAAAAATAAAGTAGCTATGGATGGAGTTATTCAGGCAGTAAAAACTCCAGAAATATGGGTAGTATCTTTAACAATAGCTTCAATCTATTCAGTATATTGTGGACTTACATATTTCATTCCATTCTTAAAAGATATTTATGGAATGCCTGTAACACTTGTTGGAGCTTATGGAATTATAAATCAATATGGTTTAAAAATGGTTGGAGGACCGCTTGGTGGAATGTTAGCAGATAAGAAATTTAAATCAGCAACTAAATTTTTAAGAGTTGCACTTGTTGTTGCAGCAATAGCAATGGTTGGATTTATTTTCTTACCACATGAAACAATGAATGTCTATGTTGGTATGATATGTACATTAGGATTTGGAGCAATTATCTTTTCAATGAGAGCAGTTTTCTTTGCACCAATTGATGAGATAAGAGTACCAAGACATATAAGTGGAGCTGCAATGTCAATAGCTTGTATTTTTGGATACTGTCCACAAATGTTTGCTTTCACTCTTTATGGAAGTATGTTAGATAAAAATCCTGGAATGATAGGATACAGAATGGTATTTACTACAATGGTAGGGTTTGCTATTCTTGGTGTAGTAATTACAACTTTATTATTAAAAATGATTAAAAAGAAACAACAGGAAGAAGTAGTTGCATAATAAAAAAATAAATTTATAAATTATATAAGTGATAAGGGGGAAAATAATATGTTAAAAATAGGAATTGAATCAGAAAGTCTTCACTTATGGTTTCAAAATAATAGAATGGATGTGTTCCAGTTTGTAGAAAAGGCTCATGAGCTTGGATTTGAAGGAGTAGAAATAAATGTAGTTCCTGATTATGGATTAGATCAAGTATGGGGAGCTTTAGGAAGTAATGATGATGAACATTTAGCAAAATTAAAAGCTCTAATAGATAAGTATAATTTATATGTAGAACTAGATACAAGAAACTTAGATTATGATCATATGGTTGAGGTTATAAAAGTTGCAAGTAAACTAGGGGCAGATATAGTAAGATCGTATATTCCTATAAAACCATTAAACAAATCACAAGAAGCTGTAACAGGTTCACAAGGAGCATATGATTTTGCTAAAGTTCGTTATGATGTAGATCCAAATTCATTTGAAGAAGGAATAGAAAAAATTAATAGATTAATACCTGTATTAAAAAAATATAGAGTAAAATTATCTTTAGAAAATCATGAATACGAAACATCTGAAGAATTAGTTGAAGTAATGAAAAGAGTAAACTCTCCATGGGTTGGACTTCATTATGATTTTGGAAACTCTATGATGGTTTGGGAAGAACCACTTAAAGCAGTAGAGAATATGGCACCATATACTTTAAGTACTCACTTTAAAGATCATATAATTATAGAAGAACCAAATGATAAATATGGATATGTTGTTTGTGGTGTTCCAGCAGGAGAAGGAAACATAGATTTAGAAAAATCATTTGAAATAATTATGGAAAAATCAACTTTAACAAGAATTAATCTTGAGATGTGCTATCCATATTGTGCACAATTTAAAAGAAATCCAGGAACAGGTGGAGTAGAGAAAGTTGGGGAAGGAACATTTAAAATTGAAAAGCCTTTATATGATTATGATGTAATAAAACCATTAGAATATTATTATCCTCAAGAAGTTTCAGAAGAACTTTTAGAAGAACTTTTAGTAAAACAAATGGAAGGTGTAAAAAAAGGATTTGCATATTTAAGCAACTTAAGAAATAAATACTATTCAAAATAATTTTTAGAGAAGAGGGAGTCTATGAATAAAAAAATAATGGATTATGTAGTTGTTTATGTAGGTTGTATTATTCAGGCTTTTTCAGTAGTATGCATTTTAAAACCAAATAATCTGATTGTAGGAGGGATAACAGGTTTATCACTTACAATTGGAAAAATAATAAATTTTAATTATACATACATTTATTATGCTATATGTCTCTTTATTTTATTAGCAGCAAGAATAGTTTTAGGAATGAGAGAAGTTAGAAAAATAATTCTTTTATCAACTACATATCCTATTATTCTTATTTTGATGAATCACATTAAGTTTAATTTTCTTAGTGATACACCAGATAAAATATTGATTTGTATATACTATGGTATATTTATGGGAATAGGAACAGGTCTTGTATTAAAAAGAGGATTTTCACAAGGAAGTTCTGATACAGTTGCTAAAATTCTTCATAAAAAATTATTTTCTTTTATGGGAATAAGTCAAGTACTTCTTTGTATAGATATAACTATTCTTTTAATGTCAGGATTTATTTTTGGGAGAACTGCAGTACTTTATGCAATAATAATGCAGATGGTGTATAGTAAAACAATAAGTATTGTATTATTTGGATTTGGATCTTCATTAGTAAAAGTTGTAATAATAAGTGATCAGCTTAATAAAATTTCAATTTTTATGAAAAATACAATAAACAGAGGATTCAGTATAGGTTATGTTTATGGCGGACGTAATCATATAAAAAGAGAAAAAATAATTTCTGTGTGTTCATTAAGAGAGGCAATGCTTATTAAAGATTTTATAACAAAAATAGATGAAGATGCTTTTATAAATATAGTACCTACTATTTCAGCTTGGGGAAAAGAAGATGGACTTCAAAATTTAAAAGAGAATTAGCCCCCTTTTGATAAAAAATAGTCAAAGAATTTTTATATTCTTTGACTATTTAATTCCCAAGAAATAAAAGTCCCATAAAAAAATAATGTATTAAAATTTTTTTATTTTTTAAAAAATATTTTTTATCTTCTTAAGAAAGCGGAAGTGTAACTTTAATTGTAGTTCCCTTTCCTAATTCACTTTCAATATCTAAATCTATATTTAAAACTTCTGTAATTTTTTTTACTATTGAAAGTCCAAGTCCATGACTTTTCATATTTCTACTTCTTGCTTTATCAACTC
>JAHHTB010000011.1 GCA_020024855.1 Fusobacterium sp. | reverse complement strand
AAGATATTGAAAAAGTATCAGATTATATTTTTAAAAATCCAGAATTGGGTTGTGAAGAATATAAGGCATGTAAGTATTTAATTGAAAATTTAAAAGAAAATGGTTTTAGAGTGCAAGAAAATTATTGTGGTATGGCAACTGCTTTTAGAGCTGAAATAGGTAGTGGTTCACCTAAAATAGCTTTCTTAGCTGAATATGATGCCTTACCTGGATATGGAAAAGAAAAAAAGCCAGGACATGCTTGTGGACACAACTGGATAGCTGCTACTACCTATGGAAGTGTTTTAGCTCTTTCAAAATTAGCAGAAAAAATTAATGGTACTGTTGTTCTTTTAGGAACACCAGCTGAAGAAACTATTGGAGGGAAAGTTCCAATGGTAGAGCAAGGAGCATTTGATGATATTGATATTGCTTTACAAATGCATTTAGAAAGTGAAAATAATATTGCATGTAGAACACTTGCAATAGATTGTTTAAAATTTCAGTTTGAAGGAAAAGCAGCTCATGCAGCAGCACACCCAGAAGATGGAATAAATGCTTTAGATGCTTTAAATTTAATGTTTGCTGGAATAGGTTGTCTAAGACAACATATAACTTCTGATGCAAGAATTCATGGATTTATATCTTATGGAGGAGATGCTCCAAATACTGTGCCAGATTTTACAGAAGCAAAATTTCATATAAGGGCTAATAATAGAGAATATTTAAATTCTCTTACAAATAAAGTTATTAATATTGCAAAAGGAGCAGAATTAATGACAGGAGCTAAATTAAGTTATGAAAAATTTGAAAATTCTTTTGACAATCTTTTAAACTTAACAACTCTTCAAAACTTAATGAAAAAAAATCTTGAGGAACTAGGAATTAAGGATATAAAAACAGAGGGAAATGGTGCAACAGGTTCATCAGATATTGGAAATGTTAGCCAAGTTTGTCCAACTATGTATACTGAATTAGCTCTAAATATTGATGAAGTTTGTCATGTTCATGATGAAGCATATTTAAAATATGTAAATTCTGAAGAAGCATATGATAAGTTACATAAAGGTGTTAAAGCAATGTGTGGAGTTGCCTTAGAAATATTTGAAAATAAAGAACTATTAAAAAATATAAAATCTGAATTTAATAATTATAAAAAAATAGAATGTTAGTAATATAAAAAATATATTTTACAAAAGTGCAAAACAAAAGTAAAATGAACACAATAAAAAAAGCCGATAGAGGAGCAAATGACAAGAGTAGAATTAATGAGCTTTGCAAGCAATGATTTAATTTGAAAGGGGAGTTTGCCGAAATAAAAAAGTAGCAAAACTTTTTTGTTGGCAGTATAAATAATATTTATACTGCTGTCATTGATAAAAAAGGTCAGTGGAGAGCTATCTGTGTGTTAATTTACAATGTTTTCGTATTGTAATTTTGTGCCACAGTTTATCCAAAAGACTGTGGCTTTTTTTATTACCATTTTAATTATACTAAGGAGGATTTACAATGCAAGAACAAAGAAAAAAATTAACAATGCCACACACGTATGTACTTATTGGAATGATATTAGTTATAGTTACAATACTAACTTATTTAGTTCCAGCTGGAGTTTATGAAAGAACTGTTGACCCTGTCCTTAATAGAACAATGGTAGTTGCAGACTCTTTTAAGTATGTAAAAGCAACACCAGTTACTATTTTTAAAATGTTTCAATCTATCATTGAAGGACTTATCTCAACAGCTGATATAATATTTTTTATTTTCTTTGCTTATGGATATATTAATATGCTTATAAGTTTAGGAGCATTTTATGGTGGTTTAGGTACACTTATTAAAAAATTTAACGGAAAAGAAACTTTAATATTTCCAATCTTTATGATAATATTTGGAGTTTGTGGTTCAACATTTGGACTTTATGAAGAAACTTATGGTTTACTTCCAGCTTTTATGGGTATTTCAATTGCATTAGGATATGATGCATTAGTTGGTGGAGCTGCTGTAATAGTTGGAACTGCTACTGGATTTGCTGCTGCTACATTAAACCCTTTTACTATTGGAATAGCTCAAGGAATTGCAGAAGTTCCTATTGGTTCTGGACTTGGATTTAGAGTTATAATATTTTTAGTTTTCCAAATAACTGCAATTGCATATGTAATGCTTTATGCTAGAAAAGTAAAATTACACCCTGAAAAATCAATAGTAAAAGATGTAAAATTTAATTTATCAAATGGTATGACTAGAGAAGAATTAGAAAAATTACCATTCACTACAAAGCATAAATTAATAATGGGATTATTCTTAGTAACTATTGGAATTTTAGTTTATGGAACTACTCATTTTGGTTGGTACTTAAATGAACTTTCAACTCTTTTCTTTGTAATGATGTTAATAACTGGTCTTATTGGTGGATATAATCTAAGTGAAATTTCACAACACTTTATTAGTTCAACATCAGATGTTTTATTTGGAGCTTTTGCTGTAGGAGTTGCTAGAGCTTTAACAATCGTAATGGAAGATGGACAAATTATAGATACAATCATAAATCATATGTCAGCAGTACTTGTTACATTACCAAAATCAATAGCAGCAATTGGAATGATTATAGTTCAAAATCTAATAAACTTCTTTATTCCATCTGGTTCTGGTCAAGCTGCTACATCTATGCCAATAATGGCTCCATTATCAGATGCTATTGGACTTACTAGACAAACTGCTGTACTTGCTTTCCAATTTGGTGATGGGTTTTCAAATTTATTTTGGCCAACTTCATCTGCAACTCTTTGTGGATTAATGGGACTACCAATTAATAAATGGTATAGATTTATAACACCACTTTTCTTAATTATGCTTGTATTACAAATTATATTTATAGTAATAGCTGTAATAATAAATTATGGTCCATTTTAATTAGTATCCCCTAAAAGAATAAAATTATAAAAGACACTCTTTTAAAAGAGTGTCTTTTGATAAAAAAATATACCCTTCTTAAAAAAGAATTTTATTGATTAACTTAATCATCAAAGCTAAAAAGATATTTGAAAAATTTATAAATTTAAATTATAAAATCATTGAAATTATGATAAACAGTAAAATAACCTTAATGCTAAAAATTAACATTAAGGTTATTATGAAAATCTATTTTATTTTTTATTTTTCGTGATGACAACCGCAACTACACTTACCTAAATGAAGTTCATGTCCCATTCTTTCCTGTTTAGTTCTAAGGTATGCTTCATTTATTTTATTTGCAGGAATTTCAATTTCTCTTCTTTCTGCAACTTTTATTCCATAAGATTCAATTCCTTTAATTTTTTCAGGATTATTTGTCATAAGTCTTACTGATTTTACTCCAAGAGATTTTAGCATTTGAGCAGCAACTGCATAATCTCTAGAGTCAGATTCAAAACCAAGTTTTAAATTTGCATCAACAGTGTCATATCCCTCATCTTGAAGTTTGTATGCTTTTATTTTATTAGTAAGCCCTATCCCTCTTCCTTCTTGTCTTAGATATAAAACAATACCTTCACCAAGTTTTTCAATTCTTTCCATTGCAGTTTTTAGTTGAAGTCCACAATCACATCTATATGAACCTAAAATATCTCCAGTGAAACATTCAGAGTGAATTCTTACAAGAACATCTTCTTTTCCATTTACATCTCCTTTTACAAGAGCAATATGTTCTTTCCCATCAAGATGATTATCAAATCCAACAATTTCAAAAGTTCCATATGCAGTAGGCATTTTAGCTCTACACTCTATTGGCATTAGATTATCATGAGTTTTTCTGTATTTGATAAGTTGTTCTATTGAAATCATTTTTAAATCATGTTCTTTTGCAAAAGCCTGTAAGTCATCAAATCTTGACATAGTTCCATCAGGTTTCATAATTTCACAACAAAGCCCAACAGGTTTTAAACCAGCAAGTCTAACTATATCAACAGTAGCTTCTGTATGTCCATCTCTTACAAGAACTCCGTTATCTTTTGCAAGAAGTGGGAACATATGCCCCGGTCTTCTAAAGTCTTCAGGTTTTGCTCCTTCTTCAACACATTTCATGGCAGTAATTCCACGTTCATAAGCAGAAATTCCTGTTGTTGTGCTTACATGGTCAATTGATACAGTAAAAGCTGTACAATGATTATCTGTATTTTCTGTAACCATTTGAGGTAGGTTAAGTTTTTTAACATACTCTTTGCTCATAGGCATACAGATAAGCCCTTTTGCATAAGTTGCCATAAAGTTTACATTTTCAGTAGTGGCAAATTCAGCAGCACAAATTACATCTCCTTCATTTTCTCTGTTTTCATTATCTACTACTACAATACATTTTCCATTTCTTATATCTTCTATTGCTTCTTCAACTGTATGTAACATTTTTTCCTCCTAATTTCTTTAAAAAAATCCATGAGAAGCTAAAAAGTTTTTATCAAGTTTACTTTTTTTAGAATCATTTTCTTCATCTTTAAAGCTCATCATTCTTTCAATATATTTCCCAATTAAATCAGTTTCCACATTAACATAATCACCTATTTTTTTTCTTCCCAAAGTAATCATCTGTTGAGTATGTGGAATAAGGGAAACAGAAAGAGTATTGTGTGAAAAACTAACTATTGAAAGACTAGCTCCATCAAGAGTAACCCTTCCTTTTTCAACAACATATTTCATAAATCTATGTTCAATCTCAATCTCATATATTTTAGCAATTCCATCTTGTGTTATTGATTTTATAGTACCTTCACAATCAACATCACCAGTAACAAGGTGTCCACCAAGAGGAGTTGAAAGAGTTATAGATTTTTCAAGATTTACAAGATTACCACTTTTTAGTCTACTTAGATTTGTTCTTTTTACTGTTTCGTGCATACAATCTGCTACAAAATAGTCTGCACCTATTTCTATTGCCGTAAGACAAGTACCATTAGTTGCGATACTATCTCCTATTTTAGCATTTTTTAACACTTTTTCACATTTTATTTTTAATTGAACAGATTTTTCTCCACTTTTTATAGAAAGAACCTGTCCCATCTCCTCAACTAATCCTGTGAAAATAGTAATCACCTCACTTTATTTGTGAAATTCCACAGAGATATTATCATCATATACATTAAATTTTACATTTTCTAAATGAAAACAATCTTTTATCTCTTTGAAATCAAAACCATTTATAAATGGAAGTCCACCACCTAAAATTTTAGGAGCTATAAATATTTCTCCACCATCTATTCTATTTTCCTTAAATGCTTTTGAAATAAGGAAAGAACCACCTTCAAGAAGAACAGAATCTATTTTTAACTCTCCCACTTTTTTAAGGATTTCATTTACAGAAAAATCATACCCTTCCATATATATAAGTTTTACATTTTTATTTTCAAACTCTTTAGCTTTTACACTATCTTTATTTTCTGATGAAGTAATTATTATGCTTTTATTATCATCAGCCATATTTACAAAGTTACTTTCAAATGGTGTCTTAAGATATGGGTCAACAACAATTCTAAATGGATTTACTCCATTTTCTATTCTTGCAGTAAGTCTTGGATTGTCATTTATAAGGGTATTTATTCCAACCATTATTCCCATAAACTCATGGCGAAGATATTGAACCTTTTCTCTTGCTTTTTCATTTGTTATCCATTTTGAATCTTTATAATTAGTTGCTATTTTTCCATCAAGAGTTATTGCACATTTTAAGAAAAGATAAGGATTTTTTTCAGTTATATATTTTAGAAAAACTTTGTTAATCTCCTTTGCTTCCTTTTCTCTCACACCAACTACAACTTCAATTCCTGCATCTTCAAGAATCTTTTTTCCCCTCCCAGCAACAAGAGGGTTTGGGTCAAGACAAGCAATAACACATTTTTTTATCTTCATTTTTTTTATTTTTTCAGCACATGGAGGTGTTTTTCCAAAATGTGAGCAAGGTTCAAGGGTAACATATAAAGTTGCTCCCTCTGCTTTTTCTTGAGCTTCATCTAAAGCATACACTTCAGCATGAGGACCACCGAAAAATTTATGCCAACCTTTTCCAACAATCTCTCCATCTTTTACAACAATAGCTCCAACCATTGGATTTGGATTTACATACCCTTTTCCTTTTTTAGCAAGTTCAAGAGCTAAATCCATATATTTTTCGTCCATGATACTACATTCCTTTTAAAAGATTACACATTTCAATAGCACCATTTGCAACATCAAAACCTTTATTTCCAGCTTTTGTACCAGCTCTTTCAATAGCTTCTTCAATATTATTTGTAGTTAAAACTCCAAACATTACAGGAATACCTGTGCTAAGCCCAATCTGTGCCACACCTTTAGAAACTTCTGCACACACATAATCAAAGTGTGGAGTAGCTCCTTTTATAACTGCTCCTAAAGCTATAACAGCATCATATTTTCCAGATTCAGCCATTTTTTTAACAACTAAAGGAATTTCAAAAGCTCCTGGAACCCATGCTAAATCTATATCATCATCATTAACTCCATGTCTTTTTAAAGCATCATGTGCTCCACCTATAAGTTTAGATGTGATAAACTCATTAAATCTTCCTGCAACAATCCCTACTTTTAAACCATTTCCACTGAAATTTCCTTCTAATACTCTCATCATTTTCCTCCTATTTTTAATCACAGGACATAAAAAAACCCGAAGACTTAAATTCTTCGGGCTTATTGTTTGTTGTTAGGTATTCAATCATATAGATAAAATGATATAAAAAGTTAAAATTACAATTTGTAAAAAATAATTTTTTAGATATTCTAAAATAATTTATCATCTATCTAGTATGATTATGCAATACTTCTTCCATCCAGACTATACTGTCGGTATCGGAATTACACCGATTCAAAGTTTAAAAACTCTCGTGGACTATCACCACCGGTCGGGATTTGCATTTAGCTCACCCTGCCCTGAAGATTTACATTTTTGTATGTTCTAAAACAATTATACCTCATTATATTAATTTGTCAACAATTTTATTTTGCAAGTTCTAATCTACTTGTATCTATTCTTTTAATTCCAATGGTATAAAAAATTAAAAAAGAAAAAATAAGTGTCATAGCTTCGTTTGTTGGAGCAGAAAGCCATATCCCTCTACTACCAAGAACTCTAGGGAAAATATAAAGTAGGGTATTTATAAAAAGCATTCCCCTTAAAACACTTAAAAATGCAGAAAGTAAAGCATCTTCAATAGCCGTGAAATAAGAACTCACTATTATATTTATTCCCATTAATACATAAGTAAAACTATATAGTCTTACTGCTTCTTTTGTAATTGCAAAAAGATTTTCATCATTTTTTACAAACATAGATATAATACTATTAGAAAAGAAGTTTATTCCAAGATAAAAAATAACTCCTAAAACAAAAACAGTTCCCATACCTATCTTTAAAACTTTTTTTATTCTATCATATTTTTCAGCACCATAATTATAACTTATAATAGGTTGTAATCCTTGTGAAAATCCTATCATTGTCATAGTAACAAGTGTAGAAATATATCCTATAATTCCAAAAGCTGATACTCCTTTTTCCCCTATCATTTTCATAATATTAATATTAAAAGCCATGATAACAATTCCTGTTGCTATCTCTGTAAGAAATTCAGAAGAACCATTAAAACAAAGTGTACCAATAGATTTTAAATCAAATTTTGTTGCACTAAATTTAAGTTTCTTAGCTTTAAACACAAGATACCAAGCAAGAGAAAGAGCCGTTCCAAGTTGTGCCATACCAGTTGCAAAGGCAGCTCCCTTTATACCCCAATGAAAGTGAACTATAAAAATATAATCAAGAACAATATTTATAATAGCCCCAGCAAAATTACATAACATTGAGTATGCTGGATTTCCTTCTATTCTTATAAAAATTTCTAGTCCGTAAGATAAAAGATAAAATAGAGTGAAAAAAGAAATGATAAAAAGATAGTTTTGTGCTGAATCAATAATAACTTCATTAGCTCCAAGAAGTTTTACTATTTGCCTAGGAAAAATAATTCCAATAGTACCAAGAATACCACCAAGAACCATAAAAAATTGAATTGAAAGACTATAAATTCTATTTGCTTCTTTCAAATTTTGCTCCCCAAGACGTATGGCAATAATTGTACCTCCACCCACGGCAATCATTATTCCCAATGCAAAAGAGATATTTGTAAAAGGTATTACTATATTTACTGCAGCTATTTCATTAGCTCCAAGAAATTTCCCTATAAAAATTCCATCAACTATATTGTAAAGTGAATATATCCACATTGTAAATATTGATGGAATACCAAATTTTAAAATAATTTTCGTGAGGCTATCTTTGCCTAAATCTAATTTTTTCATAATATATCATTCTCCCTGTTTTTTAATCTTTTTTAGAAAAATGATATACCCTAAGTATCTCTATCTTTGAAAAGGAGCTTCCAAAGTGATGCTTCTTTTAAATCCATATTATCAATCCCCCTTTGAATATATTATAAACTTTAGAATTGTTCCAATGTCAATAGGTAGTAGTAGATTATAATAGTTTTTCCAATTTCTCACGAAGTTCTTTTGATTTTTTAGGATTTCCCTTTGCTGAAATTCCTAAAATACAATCTTCTTTATCAATAACACTTCCAAAACGACAGTTCATTTCAGTTTTAGAAGTTATATTGTTAACTAAGATATTTTTTTTATCACATAGTTTGTAAACTTTTTCATTAAATTCACTATTATCAGTGGCACAAATTACCATAAAAACACTTTCTAACATGTTTTCTGAAAATTCTTTTATAGATATCTCTATATTTTTTAATTCTTTAAATCTCTCTTCCTTTATTTCTTTTGTAACAACCTTTATTTTTGCCCCATATTTTAAAAGAGTAGTTGCCTTTCTATATGCAATCTTTCCAGCACCAATTATTAAAATTTCTTTGTTTTTTAAATTTATAAAAAGTGGAAAAAAAAGATTTCTATCTTCCATATTTATTCTCCTTTTATTTTTGTATTTCCTAGCTAATATTATATCATTTTTATTTGTTTTATGATAAACTTAATACTAAGAAAGGTGAGGTAAAATATGAGCATATCAGAAAAACAAAAATATTATAAAATAGGTGAAATAAGTAAAATTTATAAAATAAGCACTGATATTTTAAGATACTACGATAAGATAGGGCTTGTTTCTCCTGATTTTGTAGGTGATAATGGATATAGATATTATTCTAAAAAACAGATTTGGAAACTTAATAATATTAGAAATTTAAGAAATATTGGAGTAGGGCTTGAAGATATAAAAGAGTTTTTAGATGAGAGAAATATAAATTCAGCAAATGATATAATAGAATTTCAACTTGAAAAAGTGGAAGATAAGATAAAAAAACTAACTAAACTTAAGGAAGAACTCACAAGCAAATTAGAAAATATTGAGTTTTTTAAAACTTTTAAAGATTTTAATAAACCAATTTTAAAATTTATTCCAAAAAGAAAATTTCTTCGTTCAAAGGGAAACTTTAAACAAGATTGGGAGATAGATTTTGAACTTAAAATTTTAAATGAGAAAACAGAGTATGACAGTGATTTTATACTTACAAATAATGAAATAGGAGCAACACTTTCAAAAGAGAATTTTCTAAAGGGAGAGTATCTTACTTTTTCAGAAACATTTATTATAAATGATGTAAAGGGAGAGGTAATTGAAGAGGGATACTTTCTCACTATTGTCTTTAGAGGAAACTATAAAGAAAGTTATAAATATTATAATATTTTAAAAGAATATATTTCTGAAAATAATCTTGAGGTTATAGGAGATATACATGAGATTTATCATATAGAAATTCATATAACTGAAAATGAAGATGAGTTTATAACAGAAATTCAAATACCAGTTATTAAAAAATAAATATAATTATAGGGAGAAAGAAAAATGTTAAAAAAATTACTAGTAGTATTCTTATTGATTTTTGCTTTCATAGGTTGTGATGCTTCAAAAAATTTAAATGAAATAAAAGGTGCATTAGGTTATGATACTTTAAGAAATCTAGATGAGATGAAAGGTATAGAAGGGACATACAAATTAGAATACGAAATCAGAAAAAAAGAGTTTATAGTAGCAACAAATGGGTTTCTTGTAAAAAATGATATTGATGATAATTAAAATTAAAAAAAAGAGGAAATGATTTACTTATAGATTTTGATGTTTTTAAAATAACAAATGAAGGAAAAAAATATGTGCTTTGTTCTGGAAATATAGAAATAAAAGATCCTAAATTTATTTATCGTAAAGGTGATGGGAGTAATTCTTCTTTTTTAGATACTAATAAACCAATAGATTTAAAAGCTAATGTTATAACAAATATAGATGGAGAAGTAGAAGAAAAAGAATATAAAACATATGATGAGTTTATTAAAAAATTTGGTTGGATAGTGATAGAATTTAAAGAAGATGTTAGTGATAAGGATAATATTTATTGGGTGAATATAACTACAGAAACATCTGTTTATACTGACCATATAATAACACTTAATTGTAAAAAAATAGATTCTGACGAATTAAAAGACAAAGATTAAATGGTAATAGGGGAAAAATATGGGTATTAATAATATTATTATGTATTTGATGGTTTTTTTTATGATTGTTGGAGCAGTAGATAGGATTTTAGGAAATAAATATGGATATGGTAAAAAATTTGAAGATGGAATTATGGCAATAGGAACTCTTTCTCTTGCAATGATTGGAATAATTAGTCTTTCTCCAATTATAGCTGATTTTTTAAGACCTATTATAACTCCTTTTTATAAAATGATTGGTGCTGATCCAGCTATGTTTGCAGGAACTATTCTTGCAAATGATATGGGAGGATATTCTCTTGGAACAGAACTTGCTCTTTCAAAAGAGGCTGGACTTTTTGGTGGACTTTTTTTAAGTAGCACATTAGGAGTAACTCTTTCATTTTCAATACCAGTTGCTCTTGGAACACTTAGAAGAGAGGACGAAAAATATCTTTCAAAAGGAATACTTTCGGGAATAGCAACTATTCCAATAGGTTGTTTTTTTGGTGGGCTTATAGCTAAATTTAATATAAAAATGCTTATATTAAATTTAATACCAACATTTATTTTTACAATATTTATATGTTTTGCTCTATTAAAATTTCCTAAAAAGGTGGGAAAAGTATTTGCTCTTTTTGGAAAATTTATGTCAGTAATAATAACTGTGGGGCTAATGCTACAAATCATTGAAATTTTAACAGGAATAATTATAGTAAAAGGAATGTTCCCAGCTCTTGAGGCAGTGAAAACAGTATTTCGTATAGGAATAGTTCTTGCAGGTGCTTTTCCATTAGTTCATTTTGTAACAACTGTATTTAAGAAACCTCTTATAAAAATAGGAAATATTTTTAATGTAAATGAAACATCAATGGCAGGACTTATAGCTTGTCTTGCTCATAATATTCCGATGTTTATGCTTGTAAAAGATATGGATAATAAGGGAAAAATGATAAATATAGCTTTTTCTGTAAGTGGGGCTTTTGTTCTTGGTAGCCATTTAGGTTTTACTGCTGGAATAGATAAAAATATGGTTTTTCCAATAATAATGACAAAGCTAATAGGTGGAATAACAGCTGGGCTTTTAGCAAATTATTTGTATAATAAAGAAGAAAATAAAAAGGGCAAATAGCCCTTTTTTAATTATCAATATTTTTCATAGCCTCTTGAAATTCTTCCATAGTTATACCATAACGATTTAATTTTGAAAGAAGTTGTTTTCCATTAGAGTATCCTAGCCCAAGTTTTTTTCCAAGTTTCTCTCTTAAAATTTTAGAATCAGGATATCCTGTAAGCCTATGCTCTAAAAGAACTTCAGGTTTAAAAATCTCTTTTATTTCACTTAATTCACATCTTGCTTTGTTAAGAGCCTTTATAATAGCTTCAGGATTTGCATTTTCAACTCCTATATCGCCATTTTTTGTTCCTTCAACTCTATTTATATAAGCATGTTTTGCTTTAGGAAATCTTTTTTGAATGTAATCTCTTATTTTAAGCCCAGCAAAATCAGGATCTGTAAGAACAACAATCCCTTTTCTTTCATAAGCAGCTTTAATTTTTTCAATATTTTTTCCAACAGAAAATCCATGAACGGCTACAACTTCAGCATCAACAGCAGCTTTTACAGCCGTTATATCATCTCTTCCCTCAACAACAATAATCTCTTTTATAATTGGTTTCATATTATTTATACCTTCCTAAATATTTTATTTATTTTTTACAAGAAAATATGGTTTTAAAAGTTCATCAAGAATAGGCTCTATCCCTAAAAACTTTTTAAATACATTGTATTCTACAAATTTCTTTTCAAGAATTTCAGGTTTTATTTTATCTTTTATAGCTCTTATAAGAATATTTTTAGGAGTATGTTCCATATCTATAAATTCCATTACCTGTGTTTTAAATCCACAAAGTTCAAGTGCTTGAGCTCTAAAAGCATCAGTTGCAACTGATGTAAATTTTTCTAAAAGAATACCATGTTTACCTATTGGATTTTCCTTTGCAAAAAACTCACTATTTTTATTTGCACTCATTTTTTGATTAAATTCATGCTGACAACAAGGAACTGCAAGAATAGCCTTAGCATTTAATTCCAGCCCTTTTAATAGAGCATAGTCTGTTGCATTATTACAAGCATGAAGAGAGAAGATAATATCAACATCTTTCATCTTATCAAAATCTTTTATATTTCCTGTAAGAAATTCTAAATTTTCACAATTTAATTCCTTTGCAACCTTATTACAATATTCCATTACATCTTTTTTTAAATCCAGTCCTATGATAGTGAACTTCATCTCTTTTATATTTTTTAAATAGTGGTGTAGAGCAAAAGTAAGGTAAGACTTTCCACAACCAAAGTCCACAACTTTTACACTATCTGTAATAAGTTTTTTATTTTTAAGTTCTTTTATAGTATCATCAATAAATTCAAGATATTTATTAATCTGTCTAAATTTGTTATAGCTATCTTTAAAAACTTCTCCATTTTCTCCCATGACACCTAATTTTATAAGAAAAGGGATCGGAGTTCCATCTTCAAGAAGATAGTTTTTAGTTTTATTATGGTCAAGAGAAGTAATTTCTCTTGAAATTCTTGTTACCTTTACATTAAAATCATTTTTTCCTTTTAAAATTTGATAATCTCCCTCAGTTGTAAAAATCATAAATTGTTTGAAATTATCAAGAAGAGCAGATATTTTTTCAATGCTCTCTTTTGTAGTAAGATTTGAATGATATGCTTTATTATTTTGAAACTGTTCAAATTGGAAAAAGAAATTATTTTTTAAAAGAACGGGTTTTATTACAACTTTTGTATATTCATAATTCCCTTTCATATTTGAAATAACACCTTTTACTAGGATCTTATTTTCAAGAAATTCTTTTAACAATTTTTCTGTTTGTTCTCTATTATATTTCATATATTTTAAACTCCTAAAAAATTTTTTCACCAAATAAATACTACCACAGTATATAGAATATGTCTAGAAAAAAAAGACCGTTACAAATTAGTTGAACCAACTAACTTGAACGGTCTTTAATCTTTTTACTTATTAATTAGCTGTTGCCATTGATTTTTGAGTTCCTCTTAATCTTATGTAGAATAGGAATCCAAATAGTGCAACTACTCCAAATGGTAGAGCTAAGAATATATTTCTTGTATATCCAACAATTACATATGAAATAAATGTAATTCCAGCAACTGTTAAAGCATAAGGAAGTTGAGTATATACATGGTTTACGTGATTACTTTGTGCTCCAGCAGATGCCATTATAGTTGTATCAGAAATTGGTGAGCAGTGATCTCCACAAACAGCTCCAGCCATACAAGCAGAAATTGCTATTATCATCATTTGAGGATCATTTTCAAATACTGCAACAACTATTGGAATTAAAATTCCAAATGTTCCCCAAGAAGTTCCAGTTGCAAATGCAAGTCCACAACCTACTACAAATATAATTGCTGGTAACATATTCATAAGTCCTGCAGCAGATGTTTCCATTATACCTGCAACATATGGAGCAGCTCCTAAACTATCTGTCATAGATTTTAAAGTCCAAGCAAATGTAAGAATTATAATTGCTGGAACCATTGCTTTAAATCCTTCAGGAATTGCATTCATACATTCATGGAAAGAAAGTATTCTTCTTACAGAATAAAAGGCTATTGTAATAACTATTGCAAATATACTTCCAAGAGCAAGTCCAACAGATGCATCACTATTTGAGAATGATTCTACAAAACTAGCACCACTAAAGAATCCACCACTATAAATCATTCCTGTTACACAACAAATTATTAAAAGAATAATTGGAATTACTAAATCTAAAACAGAACCTTTTGAACTTACTTTTGCTTCCTCTGTAACAAAAGAACGATCTTCAGTTGAAAATAAATCTCCATTTATTGCATTTTCTTCATGTTTTTTCATAGGTCCATAATCAACATTAAAGAAAACTAAAAGTAACATCATTGCTATTGTAAATAGTGCATAGAAGTTGTAAGGTATTGCATGAATAAATACTGAAAAACCATCTTCACCAGGAACAAATCCTGTAACTGCTGCTGCCCAAGATGAAATTGGAGCAATTATACAGATAGGAGCTGCAGTTGAATCTATTAAATAAGCAAGTTTTGCACGAGATACATTGTGTTTGTCTGTAACAGGACGCATTACACTTCCAACTGTTAAACAGTTAAAATAATCATCAACGAAAATTAGACAACCAAGAAGAATAGTTGCAAGTTGTGCACCAACACGAGATTTAATTCTTTTACTTGCCCATACTCCAAAGGCTCTTGAACCACCAGCAGCATTCATAAGACAAACCATTCCACCAAGAATAACAAGGAATATTAATATACCAACATTATAAGAATCTGCTAAAACTTTTATAAATCCATTTTGAAGAATGTGTACCATTGTTCCTTCAAAAGTAAATCCTGAATAGAAAAGTCCTCCAACTAAAATTCCTATAAAAAGAGAACTATAAACTTCTTTTGTAATAAGAGCAAGAACAATTGCAACAACAGGAGGAACTAAAGCCCAAAATGTTGCATATAATGCTGGTTGATAAGCTGTTTCTTCAGCAAATAAAGAAGTAGAAAACATTAAGAAAGTAAAACCTAAAAATGAAACTAATCTGAAAAATCTGTTACCCATAATAAATACCCCCATATAATATAAATTTTAAATTATTGATACAAATAAAAAAACCATAAACAAATTTTTGGAAGATTCACAAAAATGAGTTTATGGCAATAATATCTAAACAACTAGTATTTAAATTAAATATTAATAAACCAATGATAGCTCTCCACATTATTGTGACAGTCCGAAACATATTTTGCTCCGTCCCAAGATATATATAATTGTGCCTACATATATCTTTCGGCGATTTTCCCTTTTACTAAAAACGACACACAAGTCTAAATGCTTTTAGTTACTAATGAATCTCGCAACCTCTATCTTCTTGTTTTTTATTTTATTGAGGTAAGTTTACTACCAAATAAAAATAATGTCAACCCCTATTTTTTTTGGAAACTATTTTTTTAACATATATCTTATTAAAAACTAAAATTAAAAAATAAAAAATTTTTATAAAATTATTTTTTAAAATGAAACAAATATATAAGAGATATTAAATTTTTGAATAAAGAAAAAGGCTATCACATTTTTTGTAATAGCCTTTTAAAATATTATTTATTTTATTTAACTACAAATTGGATTTTTCCATCATGAAGTTCAGCAACAACTGTATCTTTTTCTTTTATATCATTAGACAACACTTTTTTAGCAAGTTCTGTTTCAATTTCTTTTTGTATAAATCTCTTAAGTGGTCTAGCACCATAATGTGGATCATAAGAGTTTATAGCAAGATAATCAATAACATCATTTGTAAATTCAAGTTTTATATATTTGTCTTTTAATTTTTCTTGAGTTTCTTTTAATAATTGTTTTACAATATCTTTTACAGATTCAAGAGAAAGGCTCTTGAAGATTATAATATCATCAATTCTGTTTAAAAATTCTGGTTTAAATCCTTGTTTCAACATATTATTTACAGATTTTTTAGTTTCCTCACTTAAGTCAGGGTCATCAAGAATTAAAGAGCTTCCTACATTTGATGTCATAATTATTAAAGTGTTTTTAAAGTCTACAACTCTTCCTTGTCCATCAGTAAGTCTACCATCATCAAGAATTTGTAAGAATGTATTAAATACATCTGGGTGAGCTTTTTCAATTTCATCAAATAGAATAACAGAATAAGGTTTTCTTCTTACAGCTTCTGTAAGTTGTCCTCCCTCTTCATATCCAACATATCCCGGAGGTGCACCAATAAGTCTTGTTACTGAGAATTTATCCATATATTCACTCATGTCAATTCTTATCATGTTATCCTCATTATCAAATAGATTGTAAGCTAGTGATTTTGCAAGATATGTTTTACCAACACCAGTAGGTCCTAAGAAAATAAATGAACCTATAGGTCTTCTCTTATCTTTAAGTCCTGCTCTTGCTCTTAAAATTGTATCAGCAACAAGTTTTACAGCTTCTTCTTGTCCCATCACTCTATCATTAAGTGATTTTTCAAGGTTAAGTATTTTTTCTTTTTCACTTTCCACAAGTTTAGAAACAGGAATACCTGTCCATTTAGATACAATATCAGCTATTTCATTTTCACTTACTTCAAGTTTTAAAAGAGCATGATCAAATTTTTTGTCAGAACTTTCTTGTTGCTCTTTAAGTTGTTTTTCAAGAGTGGCAAGAGTTCCATATTTTAATTCTGCCAGTTTGTTAAGGTCATAATTTCTTTCAGCTTTTTCAATTTCAAGTTTTGTTTTATCTATTTCTGCTTTTAAATATTTTACTTTTTCAATTTCTTGTTTTTCAACTTCCCATTGAGATTTTAAAACTGATTTTTTAGAATTTATTTCAGCTAACTCTTTTTCAAGAGCTTTTAATCTTTCTTGAGATGCCTCATCATCTTCTTTTTTAAGAGCTTCTCTTTCAATTTCAAGTTGCATAGATTTTCTTGTAAGCTCGTCAAGTTCACTAGGCATAGAATCAATTTCTGTTCTAATCATAGCAGCAGCTTCATCAATAAGGTCAATAGCCTTGTCTGGTAGAAATCTATCAGAAATATATCTATCACTTAAAACAGCAGCAGAAACAATAGCTCCATCACTTATTCTGATACCGTGATAAACTTCATATTTTTCTTTAAGTCCTCTTAGTACAGAAATAGTGTCTTCAACAGTTGGTTCATCAACAAGAACTGTTTGGAATCTTCTTTCAAGAGCTGGGTCTTTTTCAATATATTTTCTGTATTCATCAATAGTTGTTGCACCAATAACTCTTACTTCACCTCTAGCAAGCATAGGTTTTAATAAGTTACCAGCGTCCATAGCTCCATCTGTTTTACCTGCTCCAACAATAGTGTGAATTTCATCAATAAATAAAATTATTTTTCCCTCAGATGCCTGAACTTCTTTTAAAACAGCTTTTAATCTTTCTTCAAATTCTCCTCTAAATTTAGCCCCAGCTATAAGAGCCCCCATATCAAGTGAGAAAATTTTTCTGTCTTTTAGATTTTCTGGAACATCTCCATTAAGAATTCTTTGAGCAAGTCCCTCTGCAATAGCAGTCTTACCAACACCAGGTTCTCCAATTAAGATAGGGTTATTTTTAGTTCTTCTTGAAATAATTTGAATAGTTCTTCTTATTTCAGAATCTCTACCAATAATTGGGTCAATTTTTCCCTCTCTTGCAAGTTCAACTAAATCTTTTGCATATTTTTCTAATACTTCATATTTAGCTTCTGGATTTTGAGAATCAACTTTTTGATTTCCTCTAATTGTTTTAATTACCTCTTTAAATTTTCCTAAATCAATTCCTAAATTTTTTAATATTTTACACTCTTTTAAAAGTGATATGAAAATATGTTCCACACTTACATAAGAGTCTCCCATTTTTTTCATTTCTTCTTCTGCATCAACAAGAACTTTGTTTGCAGCAAAGTCAAGTGATACATCACTTATTCCACCCTCTATTTTTGGAAACTTTTCTATTTCTTTTTCAAGTCCATCTACGATAGAAGAGAGATTCAAGTTCATTTTCTCAATAACTCTTGGTATTAGTCCCTCTTTATTAAGCAATAAAGCTAGTGCTAATATCTCATTTTTGATACTTGACTGTTTGTATTTAATAGCCAGGTCTCTTGAATCATTTAGTGCTTTAATTGAGTTTTCAGTAAAAATATTTGGATTCATAATACTACCTCCTGGATAATCATACTAATAAAATAGTTTAAAAAATAGATTAATAATATAATTTTCTTTCTTTCATAGCATAAGACGTCACAGGATTCAAAAAAGTTTTAAAATTAATTTGATTTATTTTTCTAAATATGGAATAATAGAATAATAAAGTATTTATCAAAGAAAGTGCTAAAAAAGGAGTGAAAAATGGGATTTTTTGATTTTTTAAAAGGTAAAAAAACAGAGGAATGGTTTGAAATTTATTCTCCACTTAATGGAAAAGTAATTCCTTTAAGTGAAGTTCCAGATGAGGCATTTGCTCAAAAAATGATAGGAGATGGTTGTGCAATAGATCCTGCTGAAGGAGCAATTTATGCCCCTGTTGATGCTGAAATAGATATATTTGAAACTAATCATGCTGTTAGTTTAGAAGTATCAAATGGATTAGAAATGATAGTTCACTTTGGTATAGATACAGTTAAATTAAATAGCGAAGGTCTTAAAAAAGTAACAGATGCAAGTAGTGCTAAAAAAGGAGATAAACTAATAGAGTATGATTTAGAATTTATAAAAAATAATGCTAAATCAACTAAAACTCCAGTAATTATTACAAGCATGGACATGGTAGATACTCTTGAAGTTGTAGCTTCTGGAGATGTAAAAGTTGGAGACCTTTTAATGAGAGTTAAACTTAAAAAATAATAAATTTTTAAGTAGTAAATTAAAAAATTAAAAATTATTAAATGACAGGTCTTCACTTTTGTGAGGACTTGTTTCATATTTATCATATTTTTATAAGAGGTGAGTTAAAATAAATTTCTATATAAAAAATACAGAAGTAAATAGAATGATTGATGAAAATAAATATATTGATACAGAAGAATATAAGGAGATAGAAAAATTTATTTTAAATAAGAAACATGCTATGGGATACATTGATGAAAAATATGATGATTTTGTTCTTCTTGTTTTTCCAACAAGACATGATATTATTCATTTTGAAATTCATCATAGACTTAAAAGTGCTGTTATGGGAATAGTTGTAAAAACAGAGGAAGCCTATGAACTTATTTCTGAAAATATAGATGATAAAGATACTCATCTTGATTTTTTAAAAACTCCCAATCCTCCAGCTGTAACTGTTGAAATTCAAGAAAGTTTTAAAGAATATTACAATGAAAATGCTACTTTTATTAATGATATACTTGTAAAAATAGGAGTTACTCTGCTTAAAATTAAAATATAACAAGGAGAAAAATATGAACTCAATAGAGCTTATAAAAAAATTTAGTGATGTAAATGGTGTGTCTGGTTTTGAAGATGAGGTGGCACAGTTAGCAAAAGAGATTATAGGAGAAGATTATCCTGTTTGTGAAGATAAAATAAGAAACCTATATATTAATAATATAGAAAAAGAAAAAAGAACAAAACCTGTTGTTATGCTTGATGCTCATTCTGATGAGGTTGGTTTTATGGTTCAATCAATAGAGCCTAATGGACTTTTAAAATTTATAGCCTTAGGTGGTTGGAGTAATCAACAAATTCCAGCTCATAAAGTGAGAGTTTTAAATAGAGATGGGGAATATGTAGAGGGAATTATATCTTCTATTCCACCACATTTTACTTCAAAAGCTGATGCAGGAAAAGTTACTGATATGAAAGATATGTTTATTGATGTGGGGACAACTTCATATGAAGAAACTGTAAATGATTTTAAAATAGGAGTGGGAGCTCCTGTTGTTCCAGATGTTGTATGTACATATAATGAAAAATCTAGAATGTTTTTAGGAAAAGCATTTGATGATAGAGTTGGTTGTGCAGTGATAATTGATGTAATGAAAGAATTAAAAGATAAAGAATTAGATGTTACATTGACTGGAGTTCTTTCAACTCAAGAGGAAGAGGGGTGTCGTGGTGTAGTTGTTGCCACTCAAAAAGTTATGCCAGATGTTGCAATTGTTCTTGAAGGACCACCTGCTGATGATAATTTTAGAGGAGCATATAGAAGTCAAGGAGCATTGAGAAAAGGAGCTCAAGTTCGTCATATTGATCCAACTATGATTGCAAATCCAAGACTTGTAAGATTTATTCAAAAAATTGCTATGGAAAATAATATTAAAATACAAGAAACTGTAAGAGAAAGCGGAGGAACAAATGCCTCTAAAATTCATCTTGAAAATGGTGGAATACCTACAATAGTTATTGGAATTCCTGTAAGATATACTCACTCTCACTATGGATTTATCTCTTATGATGATTATATTGAAACTGTAAAACTTGTAAAAGCTATTGCTGAAAATATTACAAAAGAGATTATAGATAGTTTTTAAAAAATAAAGTAGATATAAATATTTAAGGTACAATTATAAGGATTAATTTTAAAAATTAACTTTTGGTTGTACTTTTTTTATTTTATTAATTTTTCTACATACTTATTTTTTGTTTAAAGTTGACGTCAAATTATTTGTGTGCTATAATAGTACGAAGTAATTTTTTAAGTTTAAGGTTATATTTAAGGAGTGTAGATGATTAAAACAGTAGAAAAAATGCTAAAGAGATGGAATAAGGATAAAACGAGAGTTACCTTAGGTATGGTAGTTGCATTTTTAGTTTCTTCAAATGTCTTTGCAATGGATATGGAAAATGTTAATTTAAAAAATGTTAATGATTTTTCAGAAATAAAGGAAATATTTAAGGATAATAAGAAAATAGAAAAACAACAAGATGGTTCTAAGATTATAATAAGATTTACAGATAATAGAGTGATAGTATCACAAACAATAAACGGAGAAGATAGAACATTTGGAATATCTTTAAAAGATTTAAAAAAGTTAAATAATAGTCAAGTTATATATAACAATTTAGTAAACGCTTTAAAATCTTTAAAAAATTCTGAAGAAAATATAACAATAACACAGATTTTTAATGGAGAAAATGCAGATTTTCTTTTTGGAAGTCAGTTAATTCAACCAAATAAAAGTGGAATAAATAATGGGGTTATTGTTGCTGATGATCAAGCTCAAGTAATAGATGGACTAGGGTTAAATAATGGATTATTATATGGTAAGTTTGGTCAAACAATTTATAGTTTAGGTGTTGGAATAAACAACGGAATAATAGAAAGTAATATAACAGGACAATATTCTAAAATAGGGTTAGCTATAAATAATGAAATTATTTATAGTAATACAACTGGTCAATTGATGGAAGAAGGAATAGGTATAAATAATCACTTTATAAATAGTGATGAAAATGGTCAAGAAATAATAGGTCTTGGAATAAATGATGGGACAATAAATAGTCAAGGAACTAGTCAATTAATAGAAAAAGGAATAGGTATAAATAACGGTTTATTAAATAATAATAATATTGGACAAAATATAAACTTATCATTTGGAATAAACAATGGTTCTATT